>JAUWHL010000271.1 GCA_030605895.1 Promethearchaeota archaeon
ATATCTCCTCTCATTAATCTGTTAAAAGCTTCTAAAACTTGGGTTCTTAAGCGAATTGGCATACACGATCCAAACCAATTTTTCCCTATTAACTCACCTTCTTCATATTCGAGTACATCGTATCCTTTTCTATTTAACATTGTAATTTCACCATTGTTATTAAGAGCAACAATTATAACCCCTGCTAAATCTAAATATAATCCTGCCTTTTCTCCTTCTCTTTTTAGGTTTTTTTCAGACTCTCTCCTATCTGTAATATCTTCAGTATGAACTAAAACTAAATCAGGAGGGATATAGCTATAATTAACAGATAAAAATTTTTCTTCTCCTGTAGTCATACAAATAGATTTAATTTCCTTGAAAACATTACATTGAGAATTTACACATCGATAAAGTCCTTCATATAATTCGAATTGGTCTTTATAAAATTCTGACGCTTTATATCCTAAATAGTTTTTAATCTGACCATTAGTTATTTTTTCAGCTGAATTATTATATTCAACCAAAATCAAATCATTCTCAATTATTTTCCAAACATATGAAGGAAAAGACATACCTTTAAAGAGAGCTTCAAACTTTTGCTCTGAAATTATTGATTTATCAACTGAATCTGACAATTTTAATCACCTTTTTTAAAAATCTTATACCATATCTTATATCTAGTAGGAAAAATTTAATATCCCAAATAATGGAAGTAAAAGTTGTATTTAATAATTTGGTAAAATTTTAAATTTGTTAAAATAAAAACAATAAAGGATAATAAGTAGATAATTTATTACTTAATGATTACTTTATAGAAATCATATTGCTGGATTTCTTATACATATTTTATTAATGTAGGTTTACAGATTTGTCAATATAACTCTCTACTCAATTATATTATCACTTGACTCAGAGACATTTTAGAACTGTTATTATTCTTTAAGCTAATCGTAATTGTATTATATTATCCAAGATTTAAAATGATAAGGCGGAAATCCTCAGGAAGAATGCAGATTTTAGATATATGATGCTTAAAAAACATAGAACAAGTATAAAACTACCTAAAATGCCAAGATTTGATTATAAAACACGTAATTTCAAAAGATTAAATAAATTCTGAAATAATACCTCAAAATCTTAAGTAATTTGTTAATATTTTGGAGGAGTCCTAAGAATAATAAAAAGATAAACAATCTCCATTATTATTGTTATTAAAAATTTAACAAATACAGTTAATATAGATTTACTTCTATAAATGATTATAATTGTAAACGATTTTATTTAACTCTCATATCGACTGATTATGACGGAAATAGACGAAAGGAAACTAACACCTATGTTAAAGCATTGGTATTCTATTCGTAAAAGATATCCTTCAGATAATCTCATTGCATACCGTATGGGAGATTTTTATGAATTCTTCTATGATGATGCAGAAAGGATTTCGAAACTCTTAGGGATAACATTAACAAAAAGAGGAGATGTTCCATTAGCAGGGATTCCACACCATTCTGGTCGTAATTATTTTAATAATCTTATGAATCTTGGTGAGACTTTAGTTATAGTAGAACAATTAGAAGATCCCGCAACTGTAAAGGGAAGAAATGTGAAACGAGGAGTTACACGGATTATTTCACCTGGGACTGTTATAGAGCCAACACTGTTAAAATCTAATGAGAATAATTATATTGCCTCTATGGTAAAAGAGAGAAATGGATTGGGGGTTGCTTTCGCTGATATATCTACGGGAGAGTTTGTAGCGACTGAATTTTCAAATAAAGGGCAGGATCCACAGGAAAAATTACTAAGTTTATTTTCTCAATATGATCCTGTAGAATTAATTATTCCTCCTGAACTGAAAAAAGACGATAGGCTTTTTATAATATTGACGGATTTAACAAAAGCAATCATTAAATCCTATGAAGAGCACGTATTTCTATATGACGAGGCTCACACATTAATTTCTCGTCATTTTAAAATTTCAAATTTAAAAAGTTTTGGTTTAGAAGATAAAGAAATGGCAGTTCAAGCAGCTGGGGGGCTTTTAGCATTTTTAAAAGACACCCAACGAGATGTAATTCCAAACATTTTTAAAATTAATATTATCCAAGAAAAAAATGTACTCCATTTGGATTATATTTCACAAAGGAATTTGGAATTAATTAATTCGTTATGGGAGAGAGGAAAGGATGGTACACTATATTCTATTTTTAACCAAACACGAACACCAATGGGAGCTCGTTTATTAAAAAAGTTTATTCTCCAGCCTCTAACAGATGTTGAAGAAATAAATCAAAGATTAAATATTGTTCAAAAGTTTAAGGATGACATCTTTCTGAGATCTGATCTAAGGGAAGAATTAGGAGTTATAGGCGATCTGGAAAGATTTATTAATAGGATTAATTATACGGGTCGCACTAATGCTCGAGATTTAATAAACATCAAAAATTCTTTAGAAAAAATCCCAATAATCAAGGAATTAGTAGAAAAGGCAGATATTCCAGAAATTTCAAACTTTGTTGAAAAAATTAAAACTTTCAATGAAATAAAAGACCTAATAGAGATCTCAATTAAGGATAATCCCCCAATTACTATTAAAGAAGGCAATATAATTAAGGATGGGTTTAATGATGATGTAGATGAATTAAGGGATATAATACATAATGGGAAGAAATACGTATTAGAATATGAACTAGAACAAAAGAAAAGGTGGAATCTAACTACAGGATTAAAAGTTGGATTTAACAATATTTTAGGTTATTATATTGAAATAACCTTGAGAACTCTTAAAACAATAAGGACTATTCCTGAAGAATATGTTGAGAGAGCAACACTCAAGAATGCAAGAAGATTTACAACAAAAAGATTAAAAGAACTTGAAGAAAAAATTGTTAATGCTGAAGAGGAAATAAACGATTTAGAATATGAAATTTTCAATACTATTCGGGAAAACGCTGAAAAAGAAACTAAAAATATCCTTGAAACTGCGAAAACTATTGCTGCTATTGATGTTCTCGCATGTTTTGCTGAAGTTGGAGAAAATTATAATTATTGCAGACCAATTATCAATAAAGAAAACAAAATCATAATTAAAGATGGTAGGCATCCAGTAGTCGAACAAATAAATTTGGATGAGCAATTTATTCCTAATGATTGTTATTTAGATAATGAAAATGACCAATTATTAATTATTACTGGCCCTAATATGGCTGGAAAATCTACTTATTTACGGCAAGTAGCTTTAATATGTATTATTGCGCAGATGGGATGTTTTGTTCCAGCAAAATCCGCCACAATTGGAATTATTGATCAAATTTTTACACGAATAGGAGCTTCAGATGACCTTGCTCGAAAATTAAGCACTTTTATGATTGAAATGACTGAAACTGCCAAAATCTTAAATTATGCTACACCAAAAAGTCTCCTAATAATAGATGAATTAGGGAGGGGGACAAGTACTAGTGATGGCCAGAGTATAGCAATGGCTACTCTTGAAAAACTAAATGAATTAAAAATAAAAACTTTATTTAGCACCCATTATCATCAATTAACAGAAATTAATTTACCAGGAGTAAAAAACTATCATTTGGATATTATTGAAAATGATGATGGGAGTATAAATTTTGTTAGAACATTAAAACTAGGAAGTACAGATAAATCCTATGGTATCCATGTAGCAAAATTAGCAGGAATTCCTGATGATGTGATAATTAGAGCTTTTGAAATCCTTGAACAAATAGAAGAAAAGGATCCTTTTAAAACAACAGTTAGAGAAAACGGGGAAGTAAATTCATCAGATAAATATTATGATAAATTAATTAATGAAAAAATAGTTGAACTTGATAAATTAAACATTGAACTCAAATCTATGAAAGAATCATTAAGCGTAAGTATTGAAAATCTAAGCAGAAATCAAAAAGAATTATCAAAAAAACAGAGCGAAATTAAAGAGTTAGAGGCTAAAAGAGTAAAAATTTCTGAAAATAAAACTTCAAAAAAGAAAAAGTATGTACAAACAAGTTTATTTAAACCAGTAAACAATAAAGAACAAATTGCAGAATTACTTCATTTT
>JAUWHL010000212.1 GCA_030605895.1 Promethearchaeota archaeon
TTTTTTGTCCATTCACATCATCATAAGTAAATATTATTGCGAACTTTCCTCTTCCTAAGTTTTTTGGGATAAAGATATAAAAATTTCGAAAGTTATTATTCTCAAGAACTTATTCTCTCATTTCTTTTGGAAGTGTTAAGATCCCAGTAAGGGGGTTATTCAATGGATCCTGGCAATACTGGATTGTAAAGTATATTAAATCATATAGAATGCTAGGGTCTTCTCCGTTACTCAATTTGTATTGATATAAGCTCAATTGGTATTCCGCTTCTGTTATTGGCGGCTCAGCATAAGAAACATTTCCAAAAACAGATTGTAAAAGAGGTTTCATAAATGGAGAATATAAAAAGCCTAATTCTTTTAATTCATCTTTTAAATAAAAGAACATACGCTGTACAGCTTGGGTCATGTAACGCACTGGTTCACCATCAGGTCCTAAATACTGTTCTGCAAATTCAGGGTCATATTGGGCAAGTTTTTCCCGTGTAATATTTTGAGGCCGAAATAAAGAAATCAAACCTCTCTCAATTGCGCTCTCCCGGTTTGTTGCTATTGTTTCACTGCCAGCATCGGGTACCCAAACTCCCTTTTCTAGCAATTTTCTCGTTTTATAGCACATAGCTTGAATTAACATTCCAACACCAATTCGGCGACAAATAGAAATCTGGGCATCACTAATTCGGACTTCGATTGTCCCCCAATCCGTTAGAGGGAACACATCTTGAAATCTTCCATCCTCCAAACTTGCCTTCTGGACAGTTTGAAGGAAATAATTCACAGAATTCTCACTGAGATCAGTCAAATAGGGGATGTAATGTTTCGGGTCATTTCCACTTAACATAGTGGTATTATATTTTAACCGTAAAGATCTAGTGCAGTTTGGAGCTGTTATACGTCCACGAACGACTTTCACCACATCTGTTGGCTTATTATTTAAAATTGGTGAATTACATGTAAGAGCAATAAGATGAGGGATAAAATTTCGAATCATACAATAAGCCTGAACCTTTTCTAACTCTGAATGGAAGGTTCCGATGTGGCTATGATCAGCCTGGGAGACACCGCGCATATATTCCTTGGTAGCAGGGTTTATGGCAGAAGCGATAATATGTAGATCTTTTGGTAACGTTGTTTTTGCTAATAAGAATAGAGTGCTCGCCCAGTATGCTAATTCTTCAATATAAACACAAGGAGGTGTAACAAGTTCCAATATGTAAGTAATTGCGGTTACATTCCCATCTCTGGCAAAAGCATCAATATCAACAGAAGAATCTCCTAGAACATAACGTATATTCATTGCATATCCCTTTTCTAAGTCATCTCGCCCCCAGGGTTTGGCTAAGACCTTAGAATGGATATATTCTGGTACAGGCAGAAAATCAGATCTTCCTTCATATAGAATTTCATCCATAATTTTAATGGCATCTTTAACAATTTCTTTCATTCGAAACACCATTTCTTCCCCAGGAGGATATTCACCACTATCATCGGCGATAATCAATTCCATTTCAATGCCATGAGTAAATGGTAAAGGTGTCCAATGTTCATTATCAGCTAGCATTTCTGCCCATGGTCTTTCGGGGATAAGAACTTCTTTATAATCAGTTCCAAGAAATAATTTATCACCAGATCTATCGATACTTTCCCCTAATGAAGGTACACCAGCTTTCCCTTTCTTAGCATATAATTGTGAAAAGGTATCCCCTCGTTGATCACCTTTTTTCTTTTTCTTCTCTTTCTTTTTTTTTTTGTCTTTTGCCATTGAAGCTTTCCCTTTCTATTGCTTTACAGTTTTAAATAATTACTATAAATCTTTTTTACGCTTACAATATATATAATAAAATCTAATTTTATAATTTTAGTTTATTCAATTCGATTTAGAGTAAAGATTGTATGAATGTCTTAAAAATATTATAATCATTGATAAATTCATAAGAGAGTACTAAATTGATAATTCTACATTTGTTAGATGGAAAAATCTCTTTAAGATAATCAGAGACTTTACCCCCTTTGAAAAAGGAATTATCCATAATCAAGTTAATGGATTCTCCAATTTTCTTAACTTTAGAGTGAAAAACCTGCTCCAATCCGGAATCATCCGATACAATAACAGTGGGTTTACCTAAATATGGGATGAAGTCTAAATTAAAAATTAATACTTGACCTGGTGCATTTTTAAGATTTTTAAAAAATTGATTTATTGAGGTTTTAAGCGTTCTTAACTCATTCTCATTATAATTCGCTTTTGATGGAAAAACAAAATAGGCGATTGATTTTTTTGAAGAGTTTTTTATATCATTATATACACGATCTAATATAGGAAAGATGCTAAAATCAAAACCGAATAAGGATAAAAATGCTATAGTAAAATTGAAGTCATTTGTAAGAATATTATTACTTATATTTCCACCAGTTAAACAAAAGTTTTTAATCTCATTATTGATAGAGGAATTAAAAATGTTTAATAAGAAATATTGAGAAAATATTAATTTTGATTCCGTTTTTGTTCTAATTTCATCAACCATTACATAAATATCATCAAATAAATCTTTACTAATTTTATCCTTAAGATCTTGAATAGATAAATTTTCAATAATAGAATGAACTTTCGCAGGGCCTTCAATTTCAGCAACCAGAGTTATAGCATCTTTAAAAATTTTATAAACTTGCTTTTTATAATTTGTTTTGAGTAATTTTGAGAGTTTTTCGATCATTAAGT
>JAUWHL010000252.1 GCA_030605895.1 Promethearchaeota archaeon
GACTAATATCCTTATAATTATATAAACTTTTAAACAAAAATCCTTAGGTTTCAGATAGAATTATCGGGATCGATCGTTATAATAATAGATTCTTAATAAAATCGTATATAAAACTTTATCGATATAAGTTGTCTAGTTAAGAGTAAATTAAAGGTTTAGATCATATATAAAATCTTTATGTATTATTACTAAAGCTACGGGTATTATCCAGAAGAGAATTCCCCCTGCTGGTGCCGTCCATATAAGTATGAAAAATACAAATATAGGAGCAGTAGTAAGGGCGCTCCGTATGAAGTTCCGAAGGCTATAGATATTGTGGATGAGTTACCTTTAACAACTGTTGGAAAAGTTGATAAGAAGGTTTTGAAAGAGTGAGTAAAATTAATTTGTATTTTAATTAAATTTACTTTTTTTTTTTTTATTATTTATTTTCATTAATACAATGATATGTATTCTACAATAAATGTTTTTAGGAACTATAGTAATTAGGTTTGATGAAAGATTGGACTATTGAAATTTAAAATAGAATTATATTTTACCAAACCCATAAATAGATATAATTCTAATTTAATTATGATTTGAGGTTATAACCATGAAAAAGATTTGGATAATTCATAACTCTAAGTATGGAAATTCTGAGAAGATTGCAAAACAATTTGCTGAGGGATTAAAAGAAAGCTATGATGTAAGTGTAGATAGTATTAAAAATATTAGCCCTGAAGATATTGTTAAAGATGAGCCTTATGGCTTGATCATTGCTGTTCGAATCGTCGCTTTCTCGTCAGATAAAGAGGTCCGGACGTTTATTAACAATTTAGATAAAGTTATAACTAAACCAATCTCGAAAGTTGCCTATTTTTCTACCCATGCATTGGGTTGGAAAAAATTCTTTATAAAAGGAATGAAAAAGACTCTTGAGAAAATTGGATGTGTTGAAGAAATCTGTCCTGAATTTCTTGAAGTAAAAATGCAGAAACCCGAAGGACCAGCCGTAGAAGAGGCGGATGCGAAAATTGAAAAATTTATTTCTACAGTAAAGGAATTTATGAAATAAAAAAACTAATAATAGTTTTATGAGTTTCATAATTAAAATTTTTTTAATTCCTACTTTTTAAAATTTTCTCGTGTAAAATCTGAAAATCTTTTTCTGGCATTTTATTTTTTAAATCCTCTCTTAAAACAATTTTGATAGCATCATTAGGACACTTAGAAATACATACACCACATCCTATACACCAATTATTGTCAATTACAGCTATATCATTCTCTAAATTTACAGCGTCAGCTGGACAAATTTCAATACAATTGCCACAGCCAACACATTTATCGTTTAAAGTTTCACGAATGAAATAAGTGGCAATTATTTCATCCCGAGGGATCAATCTTCGTCTAATTCGCCCTAAATTCCAACAAGAACACCCACAGCAATTACAATTCTGCTGTACATTATCAATTGCGTTATCCGTGAAATGAACCAATCCCGCTTCTGACGCTTTTCTACTTATTTCTAAAGCTTCTTCAACACTTACCTCTCTGGCAAAACCATTATCAATTATGTAGCGTGCTAAATCATTAAACTTCATACATACCTCCATAGGATGTTCACATTCTCTTCCTATTAGCTTCATAGACTGACGACATATACAATGTGCTACAGCCACTACTTTCGCTTTTTTTATAATTTCTTTCATTACTTGATAGGGAAGGATCGCTTGTGTGTCTAGTTCGATTGTTTCATCTACAGGGATAAACCTAAAAGGGATGGGTTCTGTACTATATGATTCCTTTGTTACTTCTGTATTATAATACTTGAGTACTTGCTTTGCCATTTTTCTTGAGTGAGGTGAATCTTCTCCTTTCCAGAAAAAGACTTGAGGAAATCCAAACGCCGATTGCTGTAGAGCGTAATTTATTTCTCCTGTATTCTTGTCTCTATATGAAAATAATAACCCTCTATTAGTAAGGTTTTCGAGAATTTCTTTCAAACGTTCCATAGGTATCTCAATAGATTTAGAAATTTGATTTATAGAAATCCCTTGAAAAGGAATTGTTCTTGAAGGTATAGCCAGAACAACCTTAACTTCCTCCTCAGTTAAATTTGATTTTAAAATTATGAGTAAATCTTCCCTTGGTGGACACATCATCCCCATAGAAGATAAATGCATCATTAATTGTTCGTAGATATCTTGTGTTGTCATAATAAGTCTGTCATTCAAGTCTTTTATACATAAATTAATATCTATATTTTTGGTTTTCTATTTCTTCTACCGTTTTTCTATTGAGATAGAAAAAATAAATAATTATAATAAACCTTTTTAATAAAAATTAGCTTATTTAATATCACAATTCAAATTTGAATTGTATTTAAAAGAATAAAATAATAAAAAAAAGTTGAAATTTTTAATTTAAATAACAAGAGTATGAAAAAAAAATGTCAAATCCATATAAAAGTCGCTTTTGGAAGGCTAAATGGGACTCACATCTTTCTGATCTTGACCCGAAAGAATTTGATACTACATTTCCTCAAGTAATAAGAGAAATATTCGATAAATATCCAGATAATATGGCTCTTGCTTATCAGGGACTAGAAATCAGCTTTGGAGAGTTAGATAAATATTCTAATCAATTTGCTAATATGTTGATTGAAAATGGGTTTAAAACAGGAGATGTAGTAGGAATTAATTTACCAAATACTCCAGAATATGTATATTCAGTAATAGGTACACTTAAAGCTGGATGTATTGTTTCAGGTGTTAGCCCTTTAATGTCTGAGGTCCAAATGTATTATCAATTAGATGATCTTGGAAAAGGAGGAAAAAATGTTGCTTTAGTCACTCTTGATGCTATTTTTCAACATAGGCTAACAAAAATTGCTGATAAATTACCACAGCTTAAAATTGTAGTGGCAACAAGCGTGATCGGTTCATTTTCTAAAGAGGATCAAGCTAAAATTAAAGCAGTTAGAGAAATCCCCTCTGGGGAAGTCACTCCATTGGAGGGAAAGACCGTTTATAATTTCCAAGATGATGTATTGACAAAATATTCTCCTGATTTACCTAAAGTTGATATATCTCCTGATGATATTGGCTGGATTCAATATACTGGGGGCACAACAGGTCCTCCTAAAGGTGCAATGTTGAGCCACAGAAATTGCGTTTCAAATATAAAAGGCTTAATTACTTGGCTTCAATGGGAAGAAGGAAAAGGTATACTTTTATCTGGATTCCCAATATTTCATGTTGCTGGTTTAACCGTATGTGAAGGAGCAATCGCTTATGGTATGGGGCAAATTTTAATTGCTAATCCACGGGATGCATTACATATTTGTAATGAAATGAAAAAATACAATCCAACAGTTCTGGTGAATGTACCCTCACTTTATCAAATTTTGTTAAATTTTCGTAAATTTAAAAGGTTAGATCACTCTAATTTAAAATATTGTATTTCCGCAGCTGCTCCATTTCCGAAAGAATCCCAAGAAGCTTTAGAAAGCGTAGTAGGTGAAGGTAAACTATTAGAACTTTATGGAATGACCGAACTCTCTCCTGTGGCAACGATGAATCCATCCTTAGGTACAAAAAAACTTGGTACTGTAGGATTGCCATTCTTAAATGTAGATTTAAAGATCGTCGATCCTGAAACCAATGAGATAGTACCATTAGGGGAACCCGGAGAAATCTGTGTAAACGGTCCATTAGTTATGCAAGGATATTATAATAAACCAGAGGAAACAGCTAAAGCTATAGATAAAGATGGTTATATGCATACTGGCGATGTTGGCATAATGGATGAAGATGGTTATATTCGAATTGTCGATCGCACCAAGGATATGATTATCGTTGGAGGTTATAAAGTTTTTTCGGCAAAGGTTGAAGATAGTTTGGTAAAACATCCCGCAATTGGGATGGTTGCATTAATCGGAATCCCAAACCCAGATAGACCTGGATCTGAAATCGTTAAAGCGTTTATTCAAATTAACCCAGATTTTGAATTTGATGGAAATAAGGAAACACTAAAGGAAGATATATTAAAGTTTTCTAAAGAGAATTTAGCGCCCTATGAAGTTCCCAAATTAATTGAATTTTCAGAAGAGCTCCCGCTCACGGTGATTGGAAAAATTGATAAAAAAGTTTTAAGATCTGACTAATACTTTAATTAATTATTTTTTTCTTATTTTGCTGTTTTTTTGTTATTTAACTTTTAATGCATATTTGCTTATTTAACTTAATTTGATAACTTCTATATTAGAACCTTTTAATAAATCTGCTTTTACGATATTTTCCATATTATAACCTTCTTTATAGATTAATCGCTTAATTTTTGCGTTGATAATTAGTTTTAAACAGCTCATACAAGGAAAGGTAGTAGTATAGAGAGAAGTATTCCCTTCTATTGCCGTTCCATGGAGTGCTGCTTGAATTATACAGTTAATTTCAGCATGAACACCCCTACATAGTTCTGGTTTGTCACCAGGTTTAAGATATTTTCGAACACATATATCTGGCGTACAATGAGGTAATCCCGACGGAGCACCATTATAAGCTGTTGATAAAATATGATTATCTTTAACAAGTACAGCTCCAACATTCCTTTTGATACAGGTTGATCTCATAGAGACTACTTCAGCTATCTTCATAAAATAGTTATCTTTTGAAATTCTTTGATTAGATTTATTCATTCCTTATAACCACTCTAAAAATTTTTCTAAAATAATCTTATTTCTCATTTTTATTAATTTTTTCTTCAACATTAGATACTACTTTTGGAAGTACATCTCCTATTTTCTCATGAATAACAACTTCAGCTAAGTTATCCATATCAGTCTCCTGAATATTTATTATTGCTAATTTTGCACCAATGGATAATACTTTTTGAGGATAGAACGCAACAGGATAAACCACAAGTGAAGATCCAAGAACTAATAGTAAATTACATTCAGCAATCATAGCATCTGCTGCTTCGAGTGTTTCAGATTCGAGGGGCTCTCCAAAAAAAATGACATTAGGTTTTAATATTCCAGAACATTTCTCACAGGAAGGCGTGAAATTTCCTTTCAAAACTTGGTTTACCATAAAAGTTATTTGATAAACTTGCCCACATGTCATACACTTTGATTCATTAGCGGTTCCATGGAGCTCAATAATATTTTTTGTTTTTGCTTTAAGGTGTAATCCATCAATATTTTGAGTGAGAACACCTTTTAACTTGCCAAGTCTTTGAAGTTTAGTCAAGGCTTTATGACCTTTATTTGGCCGTGCTTTAAAAATCGCCTTTCCTGTTTCTAACATAAATTCTAAATTTTTAGCTGGATTTCCCACATACGAATGAATCGATGCAAATTCATATGGATCCACTTTTTCCCACAATCCTGTTCCTGGTGATCGAAAATCGGCAATTCCACTCTCTGTACTCATACCAGCTCCGGTAAGTGCTACAACATTTTTTGATTCGATGATTAAATTTGCTAGAATTTCGATTTTTTCTTCAAATGATTTCATTTATTTATATCTCTAATTTTATCTGATAAAAAGTTATTATGATTATATTGTCTTATAAAATATTTTATTGTTTTATGATTTTATTGTATTAATGCTTGTAGAAGAATTTAAACAAATTAAATATGAAAAAGAAGAAAATGGAATTTTAACGGTTACCCTAAACTGGCCTGTTAAGAAAAACGCTCTTTCACCATTAGGGCTTTTAGAGCTATACTATGCCGTAGATCATGCTGAAATGGATAAACAAATCAAAGTTATGATATTAACGGGATGTGAGGAGGCAGGAGCTTTTTCTTCAGGAGGTTATTTTTCAAATGAAATGTTGAAAGATATACCTGAAAAGTATAGAGCAGAGATTAATTTAAGAGATATGGCATCAAAGAAGTTGTGCCTTAAGTTTTGGGATTTTTCAAAACCGGTAATATCTGTGATTAATGGTTTTGCTGTGGGGGGGGGATTTACACTTCCTGTAATTTGCTCAGATTTAGTTTATATGGCTGAAGATGCATGGTGGGCATTATTTTTCGTAAAAAGAGCTGTGATGCCTGACTTTGCAACTACAGTTCTTTTACCTTTCATGATAGGCATGAATAAAGCAAAAGAATTGTTTTATTTTGGCGATCGGATGACGGCACAAGAAGCAGAAAGACTAGGGCTCGTTACTAAAGTATTACCTAAAGATAAATTAATGCCTTATGCAAGAAAGCAAGCCTTAAGACTTATTCCACCTAAGGGTCCATCACTTTCAATTAAACTAATGAAGAAAACAATTCATACTTATTTTAGGGATATTATAGAAACTCAATTAGATTTAGAAAATAGGATGTGGACCAAGGCGATTCAAAGTAAGGATTTTGGAGAATCTTTAAAAGCCTTAAAGGAAAAAAGAGAACCCTCTTTTATTGGAAAGTAGGGTCAAATTTCTGAAAAAATTAACGGCCAATGATTTTTGATTTGGGATTAATTTTACAAAAATTTTGATTTCTTGATCTAGTTGCTTATTTGTATATTGTCTCTAAAAAGTGAATTAAAAAAAAAAAATTAATAACGATTATTTTTATTTATTGAATATTATATATTATTATTAATAATACTCAAATATGCAACTTTCATTATTTAAAAAAGATATTTTAAAGATTAAAATAATGGACGTTAACAAGTATTGAGTTAATTTTGTTAACCAGAATGGTGAATTGAGGAATTTCAACAAAGTCATTTATCTATAAGGTTGTAGTTGTAGGCGACGGTGGTGTAGGGAAAACATCTATGGTTCTCCGCTACTGTGAGAATACCTTTAAAGAAAATTATATTATGACAATTGGTTCTAATTTCTCCACCAAGCAAGTAGATTTAGAGGAATACCCTAATTATTTAGTAAAGCTCCAATTATGGGATTTGGCTGGTCAGAAACATTTCAGTTTTGTTCGTCCGCCATTCTATCGGGGAGCAACTGCAATTGTATATGTTTTTGACCTCACACGAAGGAGTTCATTTCAAAGTATTTTGGACTGGAAAGATGAAGTAGAAAAAGTAATTGGTGATGGTAAGCCAAGTATATTAGTCGGAAATAAAATAGATTTAGCAGAACAAGGGAATAGAGAAGTTGGAGAAGGAGATGGTGAGGCCCTTAAGGAGGAATTAAAAGCTATAGATTATTATGAAGCAAGTGCTAAGCAAAATATTAAAGTCGAGTCTATCTTTAAAAATATCACAATGGCTATTTTAGAAAAGACTAAAAAGATTTAGCTTTTTATTTGTTATAAACAATAAATTAAAATTTTGGAAAAAATTTCTAATAATTATCACATAAAAACATTAAAATAATTTAGAAATTTAATATAATAAGGTAATATTTATGTTCGGTGGAACTCAGCGCGCTTATGATCGCGCACTTACGGTATTTAGCCCAGAAGGAAGGTTATATCAAGTAGAGTATGCTTTGGAAGCAGTTAGAAGAGGAACTCTTGCTGTAGCTGTAAAATCTAAGGATGATGTATGTATAGCAGCTCAAATTAAAGTACCAACAATATTAATGGATGCTGATTCAATAGATAAAATTTTTCAGGTAGATAAACATATCGGAGTAGCAATTTCTGGTTTACATGCTGATTCTCGGGCATTAATTAACTATTCCCGAGTTCAAGCTCAATCATTTAGATTAACTTATGATGAACCTGTAAGGCTTAACATGTTAGCAAAGTCTATTGCGGATTTATGTCAGATGTATTCACAGTATGGCGGGATAAGGCCTTTTGGGTGTGCTCTTTTTTTCATTGCAATTGATGCGGGAGGTTCACAAATTTATACTACTTCACCAAGTGGAATATATCGTTCATTCAAATCATACGCGATTGGGACAGGAGAGGCTGTTGCTAGAGAATATCTTATTGAGAATTATAAAGAAGAAATGAATTTTGATGAGCTTGTAAATTTCACTTTAAAGGCACTTAAAGAATCGATTGATGAGGATGCAACTAAGGAGAACATAAGATTGGCATATATTAAGGGTGAAGATAAAAAGTTTCATATGTGTAATAAAGAAGAAGTAGAAGATTTTTTAAGTAAGTTAGTATAATCTTTTTTTTTCAAATCATCATAAAAGAATTTATTTTTTAAATCTATATTATAGATATTAATTTAATATATCTAGAATTTTTCATTTACAACGAAAAAATAGGTAATTATAATGGCTAAAAAGAAGATTAGAGAAGAATTCGATAAACTTTTTAAGAAAGGCAACGAAAAAGCTATTAAAAAGATGTTAGATAAAAATCCATGGCTACTTAACGAAGTTTCGAATACAATAGACACGGGAATGGTAGAACAGAATCAAATAGTTGCGGCGTTAGGAGTAATGGAAGATGAGCTTGGAGGTCCCGTACCGATCGATGAAATTGTATTCAGCTTGAGAGTAGATTTTAATATCCGTAAGAGTGAGGATGAAGTGCATATGATTTTAACTGGCGTTGAGAATCTAAATCTTGTAAAAAGAAATGCAAATGGGTGGAGTTTAACCAATGAGGGAGGAAAAATTTGCGACGATTATCTTAATAAAAATCTAGGTAAATTTGATTTATGATTGCTTAAATATTTATTTTCGTTAAATGATTTTTAAATTATAACTAAAGTATTATTTAAATATATGTTGAGATTTTTGTGTAATAGGTTCATTCTTAATTCTCCTTAATAGGTGAGATTTATGGAAGATAAAAGAGAAGAAGATTTTGATAAAGAATTCGATGATGAGGAGTTAGATTTAACTAAGGATGCTTTTTTTTCTGATATGGTGGAGATGGAGGAAGAAATTGCTTCTGAAGCATATGAATTAGTGGAACATGCTATTAATTTAATAAATTCACATTATTATGATGATGGTATTGAAATTCTACGCCAAGCAATTGGATTATATACCCAAATTAATAGAGAAGACGAAATTAAAGCTATAAATGACAAAATATCAGAGATTTACATTCTTAAAGAAAAAACATTCAGAGAAGATGAAATAGAAGCGGAAAAAGAAGTTGAAGTAACTGAGGTTATTGAAGAAGCGGAAGTAGTTGAAAAAGTTGAAACAATTGAAGAAGAGGGATTACTTGAAGAAACTAAAAACAAAGCCGATTTAATTAGCAGAGCAGACCAATTAATAGTTGAGGCACATCAATTAGCTAATTTCAATAAGTTTGAGGAAGCTCTTGATAAATATGATGAAGCGGAAAAAATATTAGAGGAACTTGGTAAATCAGATGAAATTGAAAGAATATACCCATTAATCGAAGATTGTTATAATAAAAAAGCTGAATATCTACGTGTTATTAAAAAAGAAGAACAAAAAGAATTGGTTATTGGTGAGGAATCAGAACTACCATTAAGTGAAGAGCAGTTAAAAGAGAAAAAATTAAAACAATATCTTGAAACCAAAAAACGTGAGGAGGAAATTTCATCTAAAGGTTATGAAATATTAGATAAAGCGGTAGAGTTAGCTAAATTACACGATTATGATCAAGCAATGAGTCTATATAAAGAAGGAGCAACTTTATTTAAAAAATTGAATTGGACATATGAAACTAAGAAAATTCTAGATACAATTGAGCAATTAGAAAAAGAAAAAATTGCCCATTTTCAAGCACTTGAAAGAGAAAAAGTTCATATTGAGCAAAAAATTGAAAAAGAAATTCAAAAAGAAAAAGTTATAGATCAACATGTTAAAGAATTAGAAGACCAAGAAAAACTTGCACAGATGGAAAGAGTAAGAGGAATAGAACTTCAAAAAATGGAACGAGAATTTTTTAAAGCTCAGATTGATAATATGGTAACTGAAGCTACTAGAATGGCTCGTGAGTATGAATTAGCGATGCAGAAGGCTATTAAAGATGGAAAACTAGTAGAAGAATGCCTTTATCCTAAAGTGATTGAAATTTATAAAAAAATAGAGGAGCTACTTCTTGATAAAGGTTGGAATAGTGAAGCAGAAATTTATGATAGTACAATAAATGTATATATTCAAAAATTTGAACAGGATCAAAAGATTAGACAAATTGAAGCGGATAAGACAAAAAAGCAGAAAGAAGCCGAAGAATTGATTAAGATCAAGAAAGAAGATGTAGAAATTGGTTTAAGTGAAGAACAATTGATTGCCATAGAGAAGCAACGTCAAAGAGAAAAAGAAATACAAAATATTCGAAATGATATAGAGGAAATGACAAAAAGAGCCGATCGATTGGGAAGAGAATATGAAGTAGCGTTAAGAAAAGGTAAATTTATGTTAAAATGTCCTTATCCTGAAATTATCAATATTTATGAAAGAGCTAAACTAATGGCGCAAGAAAGAGGATGGAATACAGAAGTAGCAATCTTCTTAAGTCAGATTAATAAATTTGGACAAAAATTAGAAAAAGATAAAAGATTACGGCAAATAGAGGCAGAAAAGGTCAAAAAACAGGAGGAAGTAGAAGAACTGTTTAAGATTAAAAAAGAAGAACCGAGTATTGGTTTAGATGCTGATAAGATTAAATTATTAGAAGAACAAAGAAGATTAGAAGAGGAAAAGAAAGATTTTGATGAAGTTATCGATACAATGATAAATCGAGCAGAGAAAATGGCTCGAGAATATGATATAGCAATGAAAAAAGCTATAAAGAAAAGAAATTTAGCAGAAAACCCTCCATTTCTAAAAATCATCAGTATTTATGAAAGAGTAAGAAAAATGTTACTTGAAAAAGGAAGAGATGAAGAAGTTGCTGCGTATAGTAATCAAATATCTTTTTACAATCAAAAATTAGAAAAAGATAACAAATTAAGAGAAGTTGAGGTCCAAAAAGCTGAAAGAGAAAAAGCCCTTGAAGAAATGCATAAAGTTGGTAAGAAAGTTGGAATGGAGGAAAAAAGATTTAAAGCTATAGAAAGGAAAAAAGAAGAAGAAGAATTTGAAAAATTTATATCTGAAAATGTCAATAGAGCTGAGAGAATGGTACGAGATTTTGAAATGTCTATGAGAAAGGCATATAGAATAGGAGAAATATTAGAAAGTACACCATATTCCGAGGTAATTGATATATATAAACAAATTAAAGATAAAATAGATGAGAGAGGATGGATAGAACAATCACAAATTTATACAAACCAAATTAAAATTTATCAAGGAAAATTGGAGAAACATAAAAAACTATTAGAAGTGGAAGCTCAAAAAGCTCAAAGAGAAAAAGATCTTGAAAATATGCACAAAATAGGAAAAGTTGTCGAAATCGATCAAAAAAAATTTGGTACTCTGGAAAAAAAAAAGGAAGAAAAAGAATTTCAAAAATATATTACAGAAATGGTCAATAAAGCAGAAAAATTAGAGAGAGAATTTGATTCAGCTATGAAAAAAGCTATAAAAAAAGGAGAGATATTAGAAAGTACACCATATTCCGAGGTAATTGATAT
>JAUWHL010000071.1 GCA_030605895.1 Promethearchaeota archaeon
ATTTAATTACATAATAATGAAGATAATTGATGTTTTTAGAAGTAGAATAATCTTATTTTCTATTCAAATTCTACTTTTAAGCCTTTTTATTTATAGCATAGGTTATTATATTGAAATAGATCTTGAAATTGGTATTTCAATGGAGCAAGAAATTATTATACAAATTTTAGCAAACTATACTTTGTTTAATGATTTATCTGGTCTATTTTTTTTATATATCAGTTGGATTTTGGTATCATTACTTCCAATTTTTATTTATAATAATTTTCAAAAAGCATATTCAATGAACTTAATGACATTTTTCTTCCCAAATTTTTTCCTTTATGTATTTTTGCGGAGATATTCTCGAGAATATTTTAATGCTTATTTTCAATTTCATTTTTTACATACACTCCTACTCGGATTTGTAATTATTGGCTTTTCAATTGGACTCTCTCTAATTTTAAAAAAGGTTTCGAAGGTTAAAACTGAGCCTCAAATAGAAGATTTATTTATCATGGCAAGCATGAACAAAATTGTATGTCCAAATTGTGGAACTGAATTTGATTCTACCCCTAAATTTTGTTATAATTGCAATACAGATTTAACAATGTTAATTAACAATGAAAGTGGAAAAGAAGATTAACATGTGTTCATTAGAATTATTATTTAAACCTAGAAATGTAGTAATTCTTAATTTCAGCCAAAAAATTGCATTTTTTGTTGAAGGGTTTAAGAGACAAGGTTTTGATTTAGAGAATTTATATTTAATTTCAACGAAGGAAGAAGAATATTCGGATATAAAATGTTATAAAACGTTTGATGATATTCAAGAAGACACAATTGATCTGTTAATTTTATCTGTGAGAAGAGAATTGCTTATTAAATCATTAGGAGATATTCTATCGAAAAAGAAAGTGAAATTCGTTCATATATTTACCGCAGGAACAGGAGAGTTTGACGAGTTAGGCATGGAAATTGAATATCAGTTGAAGGAATTATTGGATAATTATAAAGATACAAGAGCTATTGGTCCAAATTGTATGGGGTTATACAGTCCACGAGGGAAAACAGCTTATTATTCCTCATTTCCAATAGAAGAAGGGAATATTGGGCTTATTTTCCAATCAGGGGACCTTCATTCTAAGATGATTAAATTTGGGTCAAAAAGATATGGTCTTAGATTTTCAATAGGAATTAGTATTGGTAATTGTGTAGATATTCAAATTTCAGAAATTTTGGAATTTTTTAATCATGATGATGCTACTGATGTCATTTGTGTTTATTTTGAGGGAATTTCACCTCTTTATAAAAATGAGGGTAAAATCTTATTCAATGTTTTAAAAAAGATGAAAAAGCCTGTATTATTTATGAGAGGTGGAAGAACGAAAAGAGGGCAAACTGCAATATTAACACATACTGGAGCTTTAGCAACAAAAAGTGATATCTGGAGTGCAATATTTAAACAAACATCTGTAATCGAAATTCCTCCATCACTTGATGATTTAGTAGATCAAGTTTATCTCTTTTCTCATTATATTCCTCGAGTTAAAGATGATAATAATGATATTATTTATCCCGTAAATAAGCGAGCATTGGTTATACTCTGGTCTGGGGGTTTTGGAATTTTAGCAACTGATACTTTAACAGAATTAGGATTAGAATTACCTCATTTTGAAGGTGAAACTTTAGAGAGCCTCAAAAAAATATATCCTTTAAAAATTGGTAGTTTATCAAATCCACTTGATTTACCATGGATAATAGATCGCAAAGAGTTTGTAGAATTGGGTAAAGCTGCTATTGGTGAAAATATTGATTTAGTAATAATTGAAACAGATGCATGGAGGGATATGGAAGATGGACATTTCAAAAGTTATTATAATAATCTTTTAGCATTGAGAGCCTACGTGGAATCATTAAATAAGAGTTTTATTATCATATTACACCAATATCCTAGTGAGTCTCAAGCAAAATTTACTGATATGTTAATGAAAGATGAGTTCATTGTTTATTCCACAATTGAGGCAGCTGCTAAATCTTTCTTGAAATTATATGAATATGGTAAGAGATCAGTAAGGCTAAATAAAGAAGAAAACTAATTCTTATCATTTTTAATTTTCACATTTAAGCAAAATATACTCCAAAACAATTTATGTATTCTTTAATTCATATATTCAATGTTAGGAGAACTTATTGCAATTTCAGCAGTGCTGACATTTGTTGGATCTAATGCGATTTTTCGCAAAACAGAACATGAGGTTAGTCCAACTTTTATTAATTTCTTTCGAACAGGTATAGGCACATTAACCTTCATTCTTATCATTTTATTTCTAAACCAATTCAATCTTTTATTTGTGATACCATGGGAATTATGGTTATTATTAATTTTAAGTTTCATTTTTGGCCAAGTAATTGGTGATACTGCTTATTTTACTGCTCAAAAGGAATTAGGAACTACAATAGCTCTCGCGATTTCGATGACTTTTCCTCTTTTTACTTTTATTTTATCTCTGATCTTTCTTAATCATCGTTTTACACCTAATTTACTTTTATCTCTAATTTTGATTGGAATTGGAATTACTGTTATTGGAAAATCAAAAATAAACTCTGATAATTCAAGGATAGAAAAGGAATCTCGCTCACAACTACCAATAAAAATCAGATTTCAAGAAATTTTCAAAAAAGATTTTATGAAAGCATTAGGATTTTGTTTTATTGCAGCCATAGGGTGGGCTATCGGAGCTGTTTTAATTGAATTTACAATTGGTCAAATAGATCAAATTATACATGCTGAAGAACTGAGTTCTATTATAGGAAATGTGATTAGGTTTCCATTTGCATTATTTATTTTAGGCTCAATGGTGTTGAGAGAAAATCATTTAAAGAATAAAAATGATGATTCGAAAAAGCAAAAGATTTCTCTTCGCTCATGGAGTTTTTTATTAGTTGCTTCTATAATAGGAACTTCTTTAGGAGCATATCTTTATACTGAATCTATACATATAGCAGGAGCAAATGTTGTATCATTAATAGCAAGTGCAGCCCCTTTATTTGCACTTCCGCTAACTTATTTTATAAACAAGGAAAAAATAACAAAATGGGGTTTTTTTGGGGTAATTTTAACTATTTTGGGAGTTATTATTATTTTATTCTAAGTAAAAAGCTAACTTTATTCATAATATTGTTCAAATAATTTTAATTCATCTGAAATACTTTTTAATTTAGCCATCTCCTCTTCACTTGGGGCTTTTTCCTCATAAATGTCATATTCCTTCAATTTAAGACTTTTTCTAACTTGCTTTTCTAATTTATTTATTTTTGTCTTAGTCGCAAAATACTTTATCATCTTGAACTTCAATTTAGTAATAGATTTCTCCCATTCTTTTACAAATTCACCATTTTGAATTTCCTTTAATATTTCAGCCATTTTAGGCTTAAGGGGAAGCTTCCGAAATCTTATACCTCTACTCATAGCCCCATATTGACTTGTTTGGGAGTGAAACTCGACTTGCTTAACTAAACCAATATCTGCAAATTTTTTGTACGTATACGACATTTCATTACTCATATACATTTCAATCAAAACAGCTTCGGGAGGGTATCCTGCATCAATTAGTGTGTAAATACTTGATAATAAAACTCTTCCAAATGCTGGGCCAAATGCTTGTTCATTAAATAAATCTAATTCGGCTTCTTGCTTAAATGTTAACATTATCGCACCTTTTTTTAAAGTACCAATCCCTTTAGCTAGAGAAAGTAATATCTTTTTGGCTTGTCCAGAAAAGTCTTGTTCAATCGCAATAAAACTAAAAAATCCTTCATTTTTAAGAAAATTCTCTCTCACTCCAACACCTATCATTCTGGGAGCAATTAGTAATACATCTACATTTTCTGGTGGTTTCAAAAGCTTAAAACCAATATTATACCCACTGGCAAATACAATTACTGATTCTGATTTAAGGTTTGGCTTAATTTTTTCCTCGAAAACCTCATTCATAACCTCATCTGGAAGTAATATAAATATTATATCAGATTTCTGAGTTGCTTCTGTTATCGAGAATACTGAAAATTTATCATTTATGGCGATACTCCTATAATTGTCTTCAATATTCCCTATAATTATATTTAAGCCGGAATCCCTTAAATTAAGGGCTTGGGCTCTTCCCTGATTTCCATAACCGATTATACCAATTGTTTTATCATTTAAAATTGAAAGATCTCCATCTAATTCATGAAAAATTTCTACCATACTTAAGATCTCCTAATATTACTATATATGATATAAAAAAGAGATCTCTTAAAAATTAGTTGACAAACTTCTTTATGGCAATCGATCGTAATCTAATTTATTTTTGTCTAAAATTCTAATAACTAGTTCCTTAAAGATTAATTGGATATTATAATCCTCCTTTGATGAAGTCTTACAAAAATCATTTTCTTCATGTCTTTCCATGAACCTTTTAATTACTAAATCATCTACTTTAGATTTCTTATCTACAGTTTTAACAAGATCATTTTTAGCTCCAATACACATTCTTACAGTATTTGCTTGATTATAATCTTCTAATTTCTCATACCACCAGTCTAATCTTAGCAATGTTTGAAGATCTACTAAATTAAATACCATGAAGATGCCATTAGCTCCATTAATGTAATACGGAAATAATTTTTTGAATTGTTCTCGTCCACCAAAATCCCAAATACTAATTCGAACGAATGAATTCTCTCCAGAAACAATAATAGGTAGATCTTTTGTATAAAACTCAATTCCTAGAGTTTCTTTTGTATTCACATCAAATGTATTGAAACATAATCTTTTTGCAATACACGTTTTCCCTACACGCTCTTGACCAAGAATGCAAATCTTAAAGATATAAATAGGTTTTTTATCAACCTCCTGGGCTTTTTGCATGATTGGGTTAATCTCCTGATTCTATTTTTATGTTAAGTATTAGTTTTCTTATAATTTTTTATTATACATGATCTATAATTAAATAAAACTAAACTTAATAATTAAAAATAAAAGCTCGGATTTATAAGTTTTGAAGATATAAATATAAATCGGTGTTAATTAGGTTTTGAATGAAAAAGAGTTATTCTCAGATTATGAACCAAAAACAACTCCAGATACGGTTCATGACTATTTACGAAATCCAGATTTATTTGTATTTGAAATAATGGAGGAAATCGATCAGCCAAGCTTAGAAAAACTAAAAACAATCATCGATTCTTAACTCTGAAATAGAGTTAAGAATATGAAAATAATAAGTTCTTTCAGTAAATTTCTAAGAACTGATATTATTTCAAGTAGATTTTAAATTCATTTTTCCTTTAGAAATAATTTCGACATAAGAGGGTTGCATATGTTGCCAAGATCCACTATTCAATATTTCTACTTCCTGATTGTTTATATTTCCATAAGATACTCCACTATGATGAGTATGTCCATATATAACATGGTTAATTTTTGAAAAGTCATATTCATCATCCTCTAAGAATTCTTTTATTTCATCAAAATAATAATCAGGATTACTTGCACGTTCCCATTTTTTCATAATACGCATGTTTGTTTTAATTAGGTTAAATTCCAAATTACTTAATTCTGAAAAAAGTACTTCTATTGACTCAATAGACATATTTTTAAGTTTTACTAACTCTTGTTTCATCTGTTTTAATGTAATCGGTTTGATTTTTCTTCCCTCCTTAATCACTTCATTCCAAAAATAATCATAAGTTTCTTTTACTTCAAACTTTTTATTAGAAATTAAGGATTTCCATATTTGTCCTACAAAAAATCGATGTATATCACTATCAAATTGATAACCATGTGTCATAAAACAACTATAGTCGGTGTCTAAATCAAGTCCCTCAATTTTTATTTTCTTAATTGGATTATTTTCAATTTGATCTCGTGAATCGTATAATAGGAGCATATCTTCGTTGTTCCACTTTTTTAATAGTAAATATTGACAGTATAACTCTACATTAAATAATTCACTGAAATCACTATTCTTAAATTTGAGCAAAAACTTAAGTTCTCGACGTTTAAATTTTTCGTCGTAATCTCCAGTAACAGGAATTTCATGATTCCCAAGGACAAATATGAGATTAATTGATTTTTTTATATCAAGTAAAAGTGTGAAGATTTCTTGGATTTTTTCCCTTTTTAGAATACGTTCAGGAATATCCATACATAAATCAATAAAATCTCCTAGTATTATAAGAGCTTGTAGTTCATTCCCGAACTCTCCACTAATAATGTCTTTTAAAAATTGAATAAATAACTCTCTTTCACTATCCAAAGAACCTAAGTGAACGTCTGAAGCAACTAAAATTATAGGTTTGATTTCACCCATTTTCAATTATCCTTTTTATACATGAATTGTTAATATCTATTTATAATAGAATACACTAGAATTATTAAAGAGATTGCCTAAATGTTAAATGATAGAATTTATAATTTAAAAAATATAAACAAATTTCACCCTTGAAACTTGGCTGGTTTAAAGTGATCTGTTAATTTGATATTATAAATATCTTTATTTCTATTGTATTTTTCGAGAATTTCTTTCCAGAGTTTAATTCTCTTCCTTCTAAATGATTTCATCCTTTCAATAATTTCTTCTCCAGTGATTTCTATGAATCCCTTATTGAACGTATATCTTTCTAATTTATTTATTTTTTTTGTAATAGCTTCTGTTAAATCTCTGTTTCTATCAAATTCCTTCATAAAAGTCTTTAAGTATTTAAATACAGTATCTTCCGTGAGCTTTTCTACTTCACTGAATTCATTTTTCAAGATTTTGAATAAAGCAAAGAGTAATTAATTACCCTCTTCATCATTTGTAAGTATAACATCTGTTCTGAGCGGTTTTTCACTAGTTTCTGGATCATGGACACTTAACCAAATTTGGACTCTATCATCTTCCTTTTCATTATCCATCATATATTACATTTTATTCTTTTTGTCTTTATATTATATATAGTGAAATGAAAATTTAAATTATAGATTAAAATGATAATAAAATGCCAATTTAATTTAATCATTTGAAAAAAATATATTATATCTGATTATACTGCTTTATTATATCTTTATATGAAAGTTTGATTCACTATATTGCCCCAATATTTATCTCATAAAAGATTAATTACAAATTGGTTAACTCTTGTTATAGCAATTATGAGTTTCATTAGTTGACCCAATTTAAATCTAGTCATCTGAAATCAAAAATTGATCATTTCCAATTAACTGAATTCACTAGTAAAAAATTTGTCAATTTTTTTCATCAATTTTTTTTGTCGACCGTATTTGATTGATCATATGCATCGGATTAATGATGATCGACCAACACATTTAAATATAAGGAATACTAATTAAAATTTATATACAATCTAAAAAAATAAAATAATTATAAATAAGTGGAGGAATAAAAAATGGCCGCATTTGCATGGAGTCCACTACGGGCTCTAATGAAAAAAGCTGGAGCTGAAATCGTAAGTCGAGCCGCAGTTGATAATTTAATGGATTATTTAGAAGAATATGCCAAGAAATTAACTGGCTGTGCGCGTGATATTGCTAAACACTCCCGCAGAAAGAAAATAACCGCTGGAGATATGAAAATCGCTATTGAATTAGTATAAATCGTTAATTACGATTAAAATTTACGCGATTTTAATATTACCAGC
>JAUWHL010000216.1 GCA_030605895.1 Promethearchaeota archaeon
CGTTAGTATATTATAGTAATTGGCGTAATTTATTTAATGCTTTATTAATATGTTATTTCTTACCTTGGGATTATGTTGATATACCTGAAATTGTAAGAGCTGTAACTGGTTGGTATACTTCAACCTGGGAATTAATGAAAGTAGGAGAGAGAATTACAACTATGGCACGAGTTTTTAATATAAGAGAAGGACTTACAAAAAAAGATGATTGGTTACCTAAAAGATTTTTCCAACCTCATACATCAGGAGCACTTGCAGATACAGTAATTGAACCAGATAAGCTTAAAAATGCAATTACAATGTATTATAAGATGATGGGTTGGAATGAAGATGGGATACCTACAAAAACTAAGTTGGAAGAATTAGATGTAGACTGGGTTTCTCAATATCTTTAAAAATAAATTTAAGTCGTATAGATTTAATTTTCTTTTTGTTTTTTATTTTTATTTTTAGATTTTTCAAATTCTGGGAAATATCCTCCTTTAAGATCGATATATAATTCTTCTTTATTTTCTCGTAATAGTTGAAAAATTACTTGTATTTCTTCATGAAAATTTGTTTTATTTCCCTCAGAATCCATAATTTCAATTAAGACTTTATCTTGTAGAAATTTTTTAAAAACTAAATCCATATCATAAATATTGACGTATGTTTCTTTAAAGAAATCCAATAAATGATGTAAGTAAAGTGCTTTAATATAACCTTTCTTATTTTTGTTTTTTTCATTAAAATACGTAAGTTGTTGAAAAATAATACTATCATTATGATTCTCAATGTCTATATTATCTTCTTGATAAATAGTCCAATTAAAACCATAATCTAAAGTCCTGTTTACCATATTCGCAATATTTTTTTTTATTCCAGCTTTTTTAGCCCACTTATTGTGAATAAACCAATTAGGAATTTTATAATCACTATTTTTCTGCTTTTTTTATTTGAAAGATGAAAAAAATAAAAAATTATAGTTCATTAAATAAAAATAGGAATTTATAAAAGTTAAATAATAAACTATAGTTTTATAATAACAATGGTAAAAAGTAAAACAAAGTTCCCTCGGGAAGGAGAATTTATAGTCGCTAAAGTAACAGAAGTACAAAAGCAATATGTATACGTTAATTTAATTGATTATGAAGGTTCAGAATATGACGCGAATGCTAGAGGTATGATACATATCTCAGAAATAAGTTCTCGATGGATTAAAAATATTCGTAATTTTGTTCGAATTGGTCAAAGAGTAGTTCTGCGAGTACTAAGAGTTGATGCAGATAAGGGACATGTTGATCTATCATTACGAAGAGTTAATTCTGCTCAAAAGGAAAATCGAATAAAGGAATGGAAATATGCTTTAAAGTACGAGAATTTGTTGCAATTTCTTACAGAAACAGAAGGTATTGATATAACACTCGATAAAGCTTATGAATTAATTGGTTTTCCAGTTAGAGAGGATTATAATTCATATCAAGAGACTATTGAAACTCTTAAAGAAAATGGAGAGGAAATTTTATCCCAATTAGATGGTATAACAGATGATATCACGAAAGCTTTTTTAAAAATAATTGAAGAAAATGTAAGTATATCTACAGTAAGTATATCTGGTAGAGTAAAGCTTTCATTTACTTCAGAAAATGGGATAGCACAAATTAAGGAGTCGTTAATAGAGGCATCAAAAGTAATAGAGCAAAAAGAAACTAGAAAAATTAATATAAATTATATTGCAGCTCCGTTTTATCGATTAGAAGTCGTTTCAAAGGATTACTTAGATGCAGAGAATATTTTATCAGATGCATTAGAAATTATTGAACAAAAAACTGAAAAATATAGCGGTACATTTGAATTTATACGAGATTAAACTCAATCATATGATATAAAAATGACAAAATATCTTCAAAAGTGTGAGAATTGTAATAAGTACGGATTGCTGAATCCTGAATCAAAATGTCGTTATTGTGGAGGCAAGTTAATAAATCCAAGACCTCCAAAGTATTCTCCTATAGATAAATATGGAAAATATCGAATGGAATATTTCAAAGAAGATTTTGAAAAGAAATTTAAATAAAGTTAAGGAAGTTCTATTTTTTCTACAAATTTTTCATATATAAGAATTTTTGCATTTTTTTGGGGTAAATTAGCAATATCTTCTTTCTCAAAAGGTCCGTAATTAATAAGATCAATACCAACTAAAGGAGGTGTCTTTTTTAAAAACCTCACGAGGGTATAATCTATTTTTTCCTTATCTATTACTTTATTAGATTCAGAAACTATGGTCTCCTCTTTTTTATTAGATATTGAAACTTCTGCAATACTTTTCTTTGTTACTATTTCTGATTCAATTAATCCCTCAAGCTTACTTCTACTTTCTTGTTCAAAAAGTGAGAGTGATTTTACTTTCTTAAATCCCTTGATTGTACTAACTAAATTTTGATACAGCAATTTTTCTGCTTCAATAACATTATTCAAATTAATTTCTTTAAGTGCTAAAGCAAAATTTATAATTTTTACTTCCCTAAGCTTTAAAAAATCATTAAATAAGAAGTTAAGATTATCTTTATATGACTTCAGTAAATGGTCCTTTAGTTCGTTCAAGTTTTCTTCTTCATAATTATTGATAAAATTCAAATTTTCTTTATAATAATTAAAAAGTTCTTGATTTAACTTAGTTAAACTGGTTTGTTGGAATTCTTCAAGCCATTGTTGGTAAAGTTTTTCATAATCTATTTGTAAATCCATAAATATCGAATTTTTTAGTTTAATATAATAAACAGTGTTCTTAAGTTTAAATTTTTTAACTTATACAGATTTTGCAACTCCCTTACATAATAAAAAAACCGCAATATGATGAGGAACCTCTATTGTATCACCTAATTTATATGGCCCAAATGATTCACCTTTAATTTTTGTTGCTGGTACATTAGATTCAATTATTTCTAATTTTTGAATAGTTTGTACTTTACTAACAAAAACAATTGGATCCAATTTCTCTACTTGTTCATCTAAGGGATTATAATCGTCAAGATCATTAGGATTCAGTTCTTGAACTTTAAAGCCGGTTTTACCATGTAAGGATCCAGGATACCTAATAAGTCTATGAATATCTATTGATACTGGTACATCAACTTCAATTCCAATTTGATCAACAATTGGTTCTAGGAAATTGTACCACGTATTTAAAGTAGAACTAACAAGAGTCCAATTATTTAGATTGTTGCTTTTAATTATATTAAGAAAATTATTTTTATAGTTAAGAAAATTTTCAATAAAGTTTTGATTTAAATTAAATTTTCTTTTATCTGATAATAAAGTCTCGATTTCAATGCTAGACATTTTTAAAATTTCTTCGATTTTTCTATTGATTTTTTGAGACCATCCAATTGTTTCTGTAGAAAAACCAAAAATATTATTTCCCATTTTTCGTAAGCCTAAAATTTCAAAAGAAATACCTTCTCCTGTAATATAGTCTATTATTTCTCTACGTTCATCACTTGATAGTGCTCTTAGGTTATTATCTTCAATTTTCAAATGATATCCCCTATGCCCTGAAAAAGCGATTTTTATTTTTTCAATATCAATATTGAAATCAGGTATTAAAAAATTATAAATTAACTTAATTATCTCTTTTTTAGCAACATCTAAGCATTCTTCACATATCCAAGTAAGTTTTTTCAGTTTTAATTTCCCGCATTTTGGACATTTTTCTACCATTCCCTTTCCATTTTTTCCACATTCTTTACAATACCATATATCATGATCCTCCTTACAAGGAGTATAAAAATGATCTACATCAATATCGACAATTAAATCACAACCTTGGTATCCTTTTTTCTTCATATCTTGGTTTTCTGGATTTATATAAAGAGATCCACTCGAATAAACATGTCTAGGTCCGTTATTTATTAAATGTTGTATTAAATTCTCTCTATTTGCAAAACCCATGTGCCTTATCATCCTTATTTGCTGATCCCATGGAATAAAACCAAATTCTCTTTGATTAAATAAATTTACTAAAGGAATCTTCTCTCTATTATCTTTATAATATTCCTTAAATCGGCGTTTTAGATACTCGAAGGACATCATTTCTTATCTAGAGTTTGATTTTTTGTCTTTTTTAATTTCTTAGAATCACGATATTGTTTGACTTCTATATATTTAAGAGGATGTGAAATATCTTTTTGTACCTCTTGTAACCTTGAAAAATAACCCTCTAAACATAATACATCTTTATACTCTTTTGCAAAACATAAACTATAGGATTTTAAAGATTTACATGAATATGGTGTATATCCTTTTTTCATGGCATACTTCACTTGATATGCTGTTTGTTCTCTATTAAAATCAGGTAGTGTTGAAAATACATTAATTATTTTATCCTCAGGATATTTAAGTGAATTTAAGAACCATAATATAAACAATCTTTCAGTATGTATTAAATTCTGCCCCTCTTGTGCTTTAGAGAGTATTTCTTTTATACAAGGAGGGAAAGTTTCTGATATATCTTTACCTTCCTTAAAGGTAATATCAATCGTATATTCAAATTCTTCCTTTTTTGATTCCCAAATAGCAGTTATAGTATCATATAATGCTTTAAATTCTTGAATTTCAAATAACTTTTCTTTAAATTTGTCTAATTCAGTAGAAATTTCATTATTCTGAGTCAAAAATTTCATCCGTACATGTTCTTGCAACAATCTATTAATATTTTCGGGTTTAATATATACATAACCTTGTCGTACGGCATTATTCACTAATTTACGATATTCATCCTTTAAATTAGAGGCAAGTTTTAAATAGTTTAAATAAGAAATCTTGAAATTTGTTTTAAAAATTTCTTGTTGATCTTTTACCACAAATTTTTTATAAATAGTTGGTTGTTCGTCATACAATACTTCTAAATTTAAATCCTGGTAAATATAATATAAATTATATTCATTTTCTTTATTTAATTCATTGTAAGTGGTTTTGGAGTATATATTTGCTATTCTATTAGAAAGAATTTTGTTGTTTATAATATATAGGATAATTTTGAGTATTAAATAAACATAAATATTATTCTCGTCGAGCTCATATTCCGATAACTGTTCGATATTACTAAAAGCATCATTGAAAATGGTTAAAACTCTACGTTTTATATCATTAGATTTGTCAGATGTAAAGATTTCATTAATGAAATCTAAAGGATTTTTTGAAGCTATATCGGAATAGGATGTTTTTAAAGAAGGAAGCCAAGGATATCGTTTTACTAAGTCATAAATGTCGCTCATTGCTCAAAAATTCTCTAATTTCAAATATAAATATTTATAAACTAAAAGACATGATGAGAAATAACTTTAATAGATTAAGAGTAAATTAATTTATTGATAAATTTTAATTAAACTATTAATAAACTAATAATTAGTAAAGAAAGAAGAATTTGATTAAAATTCATCCATATCATCATCATCTTCAAATTCAGCTTCTTCTACTCTTGGGGCTAAGAAGTAACTTAATTCACCACCTTCAAGAAGATTAAAGATCATTTTTAATGGATGATCTGTCTTTAAGGATATTTCTAGCTTTTCAGTAATGGATGCTATTTTTAATATTGCTTTCAAAAATGTTAAGGAGTATGCTCCACTACTAGTTCCGTTAATATCAGTCTCGATTAAATCATCTTCATTTAAATCATATTCCATTTCACCAATTTGTCCTGTAGAACTAAAAATTAACCCCTTTCCCTCTGTTGCGGTCATATTAAGAATTTCAGAATAAATTTCAGCATCTTTTATTGCTTCTACTAAGAATTCTGTTTCGATAACCCATTTTGAAGGATATTCAATTTTTAATAAATTGTCCATCGGAATTTCTTCAATATCGATATCCAATAAAGCTAAACTAAAAGTTCGAGTACGTGTCATACCTTCTCGTTGCATTTTTATTTTTATTTTTTGTTCAGTTTCATTGAAATCAATTTCTACTGAATCATTTGCAGCACTTCTCTTTAAAATCTTATCTAAATCATCCAAGTTTAACCCAACTTTTGATTCTTTATCGCATTGATAGTCATCAAAGTTCTCCTTTTTAATTGAAAGTTTTAGCAAACATATTCTACTAGGATCCATCGCTGAAATTGTAAACTCTTTAGGAGTAACTCGAAATTCAGTTTCATCAATAATACTCGCAAGAGTTTCAACAATTCCTTTCAAAATCCGACTATTTTCTAATTTTAATGTAAAAGTCATATTCTTTCAGTAAATTTATTCAATTATAATTAAGATAATTTTGTTTGATTCGCATTATTAATAATGTTTAATATTAGTCT
>JAUWHL010000084.1 GCA_030605895.1 Promethearchaeota archaeon
TACTAAAATAAAACCAAGATTAATATCTCCAGCATCAATTAATGGAAGAACACTTGATTTGTATGTTTTTCCTTGAATAGTTAAAGTATGAACTCCAGGTTTGATTAGACTCGGTAAAGTGTTAGATGATGGGAGCTCCTCTAAAGTTTGATCTATTACTACAAAATCTTCATATTGATTCCAATCTCCTGTATTACCTTGAGATATTAATCCCTGCTCCCATTTCTCTTGATTTAAATAAGATTTATTTATACCGAAAATTAAGTCAGAATTCGTAATTTCATTTAATTTCACTGTTAGATGTTCTATTTCCTCCCCTAGCTGAAGATATCCTAAATGATTACCATTAACGATCCAAGGGATTACAACTTTTAAAGTAAAGGAACCATACGATCCTAGTTCAATTCCATAAGCAATATCTTGTGTTTGTTCAGCTTCAAGCATAATATATCCTGCAATCGTATCATTATATTTTGATGGTTTATGTGCACGGAAGAAACATACTCTATTTGTATCAATAAAAAGAAAGTAACTTACTCTATATTTTGCATTAAGTTCATTAAAAATATGTACCGCACTTTGTGAAAGTAATGAGCGATCCCCATTAATAAAAGCTGTTTGCAGACTAGTATTTTGTTTGATAAAATATAATAATCCAGCAAGTAAATCCTTATCATCCTCTAGTACTTGTTGAAAACCGCTCTCAATTCCAATTGCCTCTCTTCGAGCTAGATCATCAAGCGATTCTGAGTGTGATGATTGGAATGTAACAATCGAATAGGTGATTAAGACCGATAAAACCAGAATAAAAACAGCAAAAAGCCCAAATACTCCAACTTTTAATCTAGAATCTTTTTTACCTAAAATTTTTTTGTTTGTCATTTTTTATAACAAAAAGATTTATTTTTCTTTTTTTTATGAATAATAATTCATTTTGATTAAAGACTAAAAATTTGTATATATAAATTTAAAGTTTTTACAGACAAATTACTATTTTGTATAACAAAGATTAGATCAGAAATTCAACGAGTATAAACGTATTCGCAATCATTGTACGGTTGTCTATAACAGATCGCAGGATCTGAATATTTAGATTAACTAATTTATTTGTCATATCCCTACCTTTTTGTGTTAATTTATATTCCATTCGATCTGCCCCTGCGATTTTTCGTATTTTTTCCACCTTTTTCACAAATTTTTTTTATTAATAGTGCTGTAAAGTCTATTTAACATCGAATAGGCCATAAATAGAAGCCATCCAAACGATAATACCGTATTGTTACCGAAAGATTTAAATATCAATGTAAATAAATGTTACATAAGGTAATAATTTTTCAAAATATTATGTTTTACGATTTAAGATATCAAAATTTTAGTACAAGTAAAGTTTACATAAATTAAAAAGTAAAAAAATAAAAAAAACAATGGAGGATAAAAAAATGAGTAAACGTGATCTAACCTATAAAGGAACCATTTCTCGAAAGTATGCAAAGAAAGAGATTTTAAAAACTATTATTGGTTATCTTGTGTTTTATGCATCTTGGATGGTCGTAACGTTTTGGTTATTGTACTTCTTTGAAGAAATACCCCAATTTGACTGGGTTTTATGGATACTTTTTTATGCAGTGGTGATTCCATTTATCGTTGTTTTAGTGTCTGTAACCTGGTATTCTTATCGATATGTAAATATGTTTTCTTTTGAGGTATTAGAAAGTGATATAATTATTCAGCATGGAGTTTTTAATAGAGTCAGAGCTACAATACCACATAGCAGAATTCAAAATATAAATATCACTAATGGAGTCTTTGATAGAATGTTTAAGACATTTACAGTTAAAATTGAGACAGCAGGATCTTCCGCGGCAGCTGCGAGTGCTCAAAAAGGTTTTGCACGTCCAGAAGGTTATATTCCAGGATTAATAGAACCATACATTATCGAAGAAAAGATTAAAGAAAGAATCACCAAGTATTCGAGTATACCAAGTGGTTTAGAAGATAAAATTTTCAAACCCGAAGAACTAGCTTTTGATAACTTCATAAGTTATATACTTTCGAAAATGCGAGAAGGTGAATATCTACAAACAACAATCAAAGAAAAAAGAGAAGATGCCCAAATAACTGCTGCTAGCTTAGCAGAAAAAGTTGGCGTTCCAATTCAAACCATAAATTACTTAGAAGAGGGGCGATATAACCCAAGTTTGGCATTAGCCTTCAAAATAGCAGAAGTTTTAAAGTGCAAAGTTGAAGATCTTTTTAAATTAGCTTAAGTATATTTTTTTTTATAATTATTTATTTTTAAATCTCTATTTCAAAATTAATCTGGTGGTGAGAAGCATCTGAAATTTGAAAAAAGAATAAAGTCAAGAGTTAAAGAGTATAGAGAAGAGCTCGGTTTAACTCAGCAGCAGTTAGCCGATAAAGTAGGTGTTTCTCGCCAAACAATTTATTATTTAGAGAAGGGAGATTACAATCCTTCTCTAACATTATCCTTTAAACTTACAGAAACTTTTGGAAAATCATTGGATACAATTTTTTATCAAGAACCTATAATTAAAGATTTATTAGGGAGTAAAACCCTTGATGAAATAGATAAAATTTCAGAAAAAACCGGGATTGATACTGAGCGAATAATAAAACTAAAAAATATAGATGAAAACGAGTTATTAAAAATCTTTGACGAAAAAGAATTGCATAATATTTCTAAAGCTCTTGGAGTAGATTTTGATACTCTTTTTATAAAAGAAGAGTAAATTGTAAAGAGATTATCTATTAATGAAAGAAAATGAAAGAGATTCTTGAATTTTATCCAAATTCGTTTTTAAGTCTTTAATAAGGGGATTAACACCTTGAGCTAAGTTTGGATCCATTTTAATAGCTTTTTCAAGATATTGAATTGCATTGTCATAATCCTTTTTATCAAAATGAGCACATCCCATAAAGAACAATGCTTTTGAGAATTCTGGGTTTACTTCAGTTGCTTTTTTATAGTTTTCAATAGCTTTATCAAATTCTTTTCTTAGTTTATGCACATTTCCAATATTAAACCACCCCTCAGAAAAATCAGGAGCAATCTCTATTGTTTTATTTAAATTTTTTAAGGCATTATCATAGTCTTCTTTTGCTTCATATGCTAATCCCATCGAATTCCACGAATTTATATGTTTTTTATCAAAATCGACGGCTCTCTGAAAGTTTTCAATCGCATTATCATATTTTTTCTTATAATTAAAAGCAAGGCCAATGTGATAATACGCCTCAACAAAGATATTATCAAGTTCTAAAGCTCTACGGCAGTTTTCAATTGCTTTATCATATTCTTTATTTTCAATTTCCAATTTAGCTCTATTAATTAGTTCTTTTTTGTAGGAACTCTTAATTAAATCCTTGTTTTTTACATCTGGAGACTCCATCATTTCATTGACTTTTAACGCTTTTTCATAAAATTTAAAGGCATCATCGTAATTCTTTCCGTCTGCGATTTGATTACCCTGCTCAATCAGCAATTTAATTTCTTCAGAATGAACATCATCGATTAAGAGTTTAATTTTCGTCATTTCCGATGCTCTTCTTTCTGGATCGTCTATTGATTGAGCGTAGTCTAATCGTTTTTTGAGTTTTTCAATTTCTTTTTCTTTTAATTTCTGTTTTTCTGCTAAACCTCCCTTTCCAACTAATTGTTTTAGCTCAGTTTCGTAAATTAAACTTTTAATCATACCGATTTCTTTTTCTAGTTCATCAGTTAAATACATTTTATTTGTCATGCTTAATGCTTCATTATACGTTTCAATTGCTTTTTCAAAATCTTTTTGTTCAACCAATTTATTTCCTCGAATTATAACTTCTGTGACTTCGGCAGAATAGACCTTGTTAACGAGATTCTTAAGATTTTCTAACTCTGGGTTCTCATCTTCTGGATATGCCATTCTTTTTGCTAAGCTTAGAGCAATGTATAAATCACTTACAGCTTCATTATATTTTTTTTGAACTATATACTGAATTGATTTATCTTTAATTACATTTATACCTGAACCGCATGCATTATTAATTAATTCACTAATCTCTTTAATTTGTAATTCTTTTTTTTCTGAAAGTACCAAGGAATAAGCAATGTCAAGGGCTTGGTGGAAAAAATCAACAGCTTCATTAATAATTTTTATAGATTCCTCAAATTTGTCTTGAGAAGTTACTTTTTTTCCTTTTTCTATTATCGGTTTAATCCGTTCTATATAAATAGGGTTTAATGCTTCAGCAATAAGACTAATTTCAAGATTTTTAAGCTCAGAATCAAACATTTTATTTGCTAAAGATACAGCATTATTGAATTCAGAAATTGCTTGTTCAATTAAGTTTTGTTTTAATAAATCTTTTCCCTTATCAACTAACAGTTTAATCTGATTAGAATAAATTTCATTAGTAGAATTTTTAATAGTAGTGATTTGAGTTTTCTTAACATTAGGATCGAAGTACTTTTCGATTGTTTGTAACGCACTTTCAAAAGTTTTGATCGCATCGTCATTTTGTCCTACTTGTTTAAGTTTTTTGCCTTGTTCAACAATTTCATCAACTTCGGAATCATAAATTTGACTAATTTCAATTTTGATTCTTGCTAGACCCTCATTTTTAAAATCTGATTCATAAACTTTTTCTGCGATATTTAATCCTTTTTTAAACATCTCTACCGCTTCATCTGGTTTATTTCTATTTTTTAATTCAAATCCTTTTGTCATTAATTGCTCTATTTCATTTTCACTAATTAGTTTATTAATTTCATCAATCTCAGCTTCTTGAAGATCAGGATCATCAATATTATTTACAACTTTTAAGGCGTTTTGAAATTCCTCTTTAGCTTTAACGAATTTTTTTTGTGCAGTTAAACGTATCGCTCCTTGAACAACATCATCAACTTGAACAGAATAAGTTTGATTAATCGCATTTTTAATATTATCAATTTCTGTCTTTTTATCTTCTTTAACTTTATCATTAATAAAGTATAATGCTTCTTGGAACTTTTTAATAGCTTTTTGAAAATTATTTTGATCTTTAAAAGCATTAGCTTCTTCAATTATTAGATTTAATTTTTTCAAAAGTGAGGCTTTCATTTTCTAAATTTCACATTTTTCCCTATTGATTAATCTTAGGAATTATTTCATATTTTTAATATTTATCTTATAATCTTTATATTTCTTAAAATGTAAGTAATAAGTATTAAAATCTATAATTAGAAGTCTTTATTATGACTAAAGAATATCCATTGAAAAAGTATCCTACAGTTGCTTGCTGTGGATTAGATTGTGGATTATGTCCCGTTTATTATACGAAAGGACCTTCAAGATGCCCTGGTTGTTGTGGTTCTGACTTCATTAATAAGCACCCATCATGTTCAATAATTACGTGTTGTGTAAAAAATCATAATTTTGAGACATGTGCTGAATGTAGTGAATTTCCATGCTCAAAAATTAATAAATGGGATAAATTTGATTCATTTATATCTCATAAAGTATCACTATCAAATTTGGAGTTAATCAAGGAAACAGGTATAGAACAATTTTTAACTCAACAGAAAAGAAGAATTGAATTACTTGAGGTTATGTTGGAAGAATTTAATGAAGGTAGATCCAAAAGTTTTTTCTGCCTTGCAACAGCTTTACTTCCACTAGATGATTTAGAAAGGGCCATAGATGAAAGTATAAAACAAATTAAGGATCATGAAATTAACGTGAAAGATTTGAAATCTAAATCCAAAATCCTGAGAGAAAATCTTAATAAACAAGCTAAAGATAAGTTTATAGAGTTAAAACTTAGAAGAAAATAACAAAATTTTATTTATTTTGAACTTTTAGAATTTATAATTTATTTTAAAATAATTGGAGTTAATGTTGGATGAGTATTTTTTATGGTGGTCCGATTATCAGTATGGATAAGAATCAACCAGAGGTAGATGCCATAGGTATTGAGGGAGAAAAAATTATTGCTATAGGAACTCTTGATGCGGTTAAGCAAAGAATGGGAAAGGATGTGAAATTAATAGATTTAAAAGGAAATTCGCTCCTCCCGGGATTTATTGATTGCCATATGCATCCAATTATATTCCTATTCTTTTTAATAAATCTAGATCTTTCTTCTGTTAAAAGTTTAATAGAACTTCAGGAATTATTAAGAGATACTGCTAAAGAAAAAGGTAAAGAAGAATTTATATTTGGATTGAGTTTAAAAGAAGAGGAATTTGATGTTCCAGTGTTACCAACACGATGGGATTTGGATAAGGCTTGCCCAGAAAATCCTGTTTTTGTGCTAAGATATGATTCCCATATTGGTATTGCAAACTCAAAAGCTCTCGATTTATTCGAGTTTAACTCCGAAACCAAATGCCCTGAAGGTGGGGAAATAAGAAAAAATGAAGATGGTGTATTAACAGGAGTTGTTTCCGAAAATGCTTTAGATTTAATCTATTCAAAAATATCTAAATATCTTATCCCTGAATCTAATGTTATACAAGAAACTGCTGATCGAGCTTTTAAATTATTAGCTAAAAAAGGTATAACTTCTCTTCATGGAATCATTCAGCTTGGTAAAAGTGGAGTAGGTGGAGATTTGGGGCTTATTGAAACCCCAATTTTTAAATCTGTTCAGGAAAAAATTCTACAGAATTGGTATGGTTTAATATCTACAGATAAACCAAAGAAATTGATAAAAATAAAAAAGCCACCACTAGACGGGGGAAAAGAAGATAGTAAGTTCAAGGTTGGATGCTTGAAATTGTTCCTTGATGGAACTTTTGGAGCGAAGACTGCTTGTATGTGGGAATCTTTTTCTGATACTCCAAATACGTGCGGTTTTTGTGTAGTTAATGAAGATGAGATCTATGAAAAAATGAAGCTAGCTCATAATAATGGATTCCAAATAGCTATTCATGTTATTGGGGATAAAGGAAACAGGATTTGTGTAGATTTATATAAACGCCTCTTAAAAGAATTTCCAAAAAAAAACCATCGACATAGAATTGAGCATGCTTCAATGTTAACTGATGATGTTATAGAAGATATGAATAAATATGGAATTATCGCATCATGTCAACCATCCTTCATAAATTCAGAATATAAATGGCTTGAAAAGAGATTGGGAAAAGAAAGATGTAAATATACATATCCAATGAAATCAATTATTGAAGCTGGAGTTGTACTTATTTCAGGTAGCGACGCTCCAATCGAAGATCCAAACCCAATCCTAGGACTACATGCCTTAGTTAATAGAAATGGATTTGTTCCAGAACAGTGTATAACAATGGAGGAAGCATTACAAACATATACAATTAATGCTGCTTATAGCGCTTTCGAAGAAAAAATTAAAGGAAGTATAGAAGTGGGAAAACTAGCAGATTTAGTAATTTTAGATAAAAATCCACTTGAAGTTCCAAAAGATAAAATTAGAGATATTCAAATCGTTGAGACCATCATTAGAGGCAAATCAGTATATAAGAAAAATAATGAATAGACTACTTTATCCCATATTTTCTTTAATAAAATTCCAGATTATATTATTAATTCTTTCAAAATCTTCAATAAGTAAGCTACCATGTCCATAACCCTCAATAATTTCCAATTTCGAGTTAGGAATTTTATCATGTAAAAATCTTGATTGTTCTGCAGGTACTATTTTATCATCAGAACCAGTTAATATTAAGGTTGGTTGTGTAATTTTATGCAAAGAATCACGAGTATCATGTTCCGCAATCGCAGCTCCACGATTAATATAATCTAGCATTCTCGGAGGATTCTCAAGTACTAACTTTTTTTTTAGTGTTTCAAATAAGTTTTCATCTTGTTGAACTTTTGTAATAAAATCGTGTGAAAACATTAAATCAAGTCGTTCTTTAAACGCTTCATCTAGAGATAAATCTTTTTTAAAGTGCTTATATTTTTCAATTAATGGTTCAGGGTTCATATGAGCTGCTGTTGCCAGCAATATTAATGATTTTACTTTTTCAGGATACTTCAAGGCGAATTGTTGTGCTATCATTCCCCCCATGCTAATTCCTATTACATGAAGTTGATCTTCTATTTGTAAGTGTTCTAATAGAGCAATTGTCTCCTCCAGAAACATATCCATCGTATATGGATAGTTAGGTCTTGAGCTTTCTCCAATTCCACGATTATCCAATGTTATTACCATCATTCTTCGCTTAAAGAAGGGTATTTGGAAGGTCCAACTGCCAATTGACTGACCAAGACCTTGAAACATTAAAAGAGGCTCACCTTTTCCTCTTTTTAAGTAATTAATTTCTACATCTTTATAATTAAAAATAGGCATGATGATCAACTTACGTTTGTTTTCAAATATAGATTTTAATCTGTGAAATAAAGGTGTTCGTCGAAACCTGTTTCTTCTATAAGAGATGTTGCTAGCTTTTGAATCGTTACTTTAGTTGGGTTTTGGAGAATCCGTCTTGCTATATTTATGATTTTAGTCAATTTAGTATCTGGGAAATCTCTTATAATATTATCATATCGAGAAAAACTGATTCCAGCAGTGTATACTCCTGTCTGTCCATGACCTGCTTGGGATGATACTTGCCAATGTTCAACTTTTAATTCAATTTTAGATAAAAGTGTTGAGCAGAAAAACCATTCCATATAAAGTTTCATTCTTTTTGATTTTCTCTTTGTATCTTTTAGCATTTTATAAGCCTTATTTAACCTATCAGGATGCATTTGCCTTAAAACTCTCTCATAACTTTCATCCATGATTTCTCGAACGTGTACTTTTATAAATTCCATAATTTCGTGTACTTTCTTTGCTCTTTCTCCAGTTATTTCATGTTCAATTGAACGGACATATTGGTCAATCGCATTTTGAGTTTCTTGACTCCTTTCAATAGAATTAGATTGAGCAGTTGAAGCTTGTTGAGATCTTGAGGGAGGAGTGCTTCTTGGTTGGATTTCTACAGGCATACTAATAATTTCTCTAGGTTGTAACGTAAATAAAGCATCCAATTTTGAAGGTTCTCGTCTTACTTCGTTAAATTTTTCCTGTATTTCTTGATTCGAATATCCAATTGATTGTAAATAAAAAGCAGCACTTGAGAGTTGTCGTTCTATTGCCGATGATGCACTTTGTGATGATCCAAATTCATTTTCAATCTGTTCATCTGCAATTTTACTAATTATCTCTTCTTTAATTTGATTTAAGTTTAAGGAACCTAATTTAGTCAGGATATACTGTATTTGGTGAGAAGTAAGATAATTTAAATTCCCTATAGGACCAATCATAAAAGAAATCTTTTCCATTTTCTTAAGTATATCAGCAAATTCTTCTGGATTTCGTCCTTTTGATATTATCAGAAAATGTTCTAAGAAATTCATATCAAATCCGGCAATAATTTTCAGAAATTTTTCTTCATATTTATTCAGATGCTCGTGCAATTTATTTCCTCTAAGTTCCGCAGGTAAATTAATCTGATAAACCAGGATATTATCCGTAATCATATAAATATAGTCTGCTTTTTGCATAAGCATCCAAACTTAAAAGAAATTTTACAATCAAAAAATTATATTCCTAATAATAAAATATATTCCAATCTTATATACTTTACATTAAAGTTATTTTTGATACTTTCTAGCTAATTTACGTGCCAAATCCATTTGTTCTTTTGTTTCTAAGCAACATGGTCTAAGTTTTCGAATCCATTTTACTGGATCCAATCCATTTGGAATATATCCATTATACGTAGCCCACGCAACAATCATTATGCCAGTTCTTCCACACCCTGCCACACAATGGACTACTATTGGATCGCTATTTGCTCCAAATTTGCTTGTAATCTCCAAAAATTTTTCTAATTGAGTCTCCGTAGGTGTTCCAAAATCTGGTATATTTATGTGAAAATATTTAAAGTCTTTTGAAAATTCTTTCCGATTATCAAATTCAGAACAATTTATAACAGCTTTAATACCTTCTCTTTTGTAAATTTCAAACTCTTTTGATTCTGGCCACCACGAAGCAGCCATCTTATTTTTAACAATCCAAGTGAATGGGGTTGCTCTTTCCGGCCTTCCGTTTTTAGGCCAATACCATGGGCGAACCATAGGATCAACATATGTTTATGTAATTTATAATAAGATCTTACTTTTTTTTATTCTTAATTCTTCCTCAATCAAAGTAAATTGTTGTTGCAATTGAAATTGAGCTGACATGTTTTTCATTATTAACACCTGATCCGGACAATTTACTACACACCTTAAGCAACGAATGCAAATCCTTCTATTAGGTTTACCATTCTCCTTATTCATAGCATTAGTAGGGCATACCTCTTCGCATGTTCCACACATACTACATTCATTAATCTCTCTAAAAGGAGTCGGAATTGCTCTTCTAGCAGCCAATTCAATAGTATCTATCTCCTCATTGGATTTTTTGGGTTTCTCAAATTCAACTCTACTTGTATCCTTCCCAATAAACCTCTGATAAGATTTTGAAGCAAAATCCTTAGCTATTTTGAGATCTTCCTTATTCGGTCGAGTCTCCATGAGTTTCCAACCTGCTAAATTATATGTATGTTTCCCTAAAAATTCAGCAGACGCTATTAGGTTAAAATTTTGCTTATCCATTATTGTTTTTATATTATAATGAGCGATGCCTGCATTTACGCCTCCATATGTAAAAAAAACCGCGCATTTTATACCCTTTCCATCCAGATTTGTAAACCACTCACGAATCAATCGTGGAGCGCGCCAATAATGTATAGGAAAACCAAAAATAAGTGCTTCATAAAGACTAAAATTTTTAAGAGCATTCCTTTCAGAGTAATTTGTAATATTTATTTCATCTATAGTATTTTTTAATTCAATAAATTGCTCCTTGATTGTTTTAGCTATTTTTTCAGTATTTCCAGTAGCAGAAAAATAAACAATTGCTAATTTCATAATATTAAAAACAATTCTAATTAGATCATTTTTTCTTCCTAATCATAGAAAATAATGTAGCAAGGAAGATTAATTATTATAACTTATTCATTTTTTTTATTAACCTTATTATAAAAGTAGATCCTTTAGGTATTTAGAAGCATTCCTAATTTCTTTTCAAATATTTTTTAGATTTGGATAAAATATTATGCAAAAAATCATTTTTTTTAAGTATAAGATAATTATAAATTCCGATGAAATATGACCGGCAAAAAAGAAATAAATCTTTTTGAATCACGCCATTATCCTGTTTTTCCCCACATTGGGGTAGGGATCCTACTAATTCGAAATAATAATTTATTATTAGTAAAAAGAAAATATGATCCAGATGCGGGATATTGGAGCATTCCAGGTGGTCATTTAGACCTTGGAGAAAAAGTAGAAAAGGCTGCAGAGAGGGAAGCCTTTGAAGAAACGGGTTTTAAAGTTAAGGTTTCAAAATTAGCCGGA
>JAUWHL010000051.1 GCA_030605895.1 Promethearchaeota archaeon
TTAAAAAATTGTATCATATCATGAAAAGACAATTTAAAATTCAAAAGGCTAGAGATCTGATTTTTAATTGTTGGTTTAAGTACAACAAAAAGATTTTTATTCTGTGCATATGATTTTAGAAAAGCTATTTCAGGTGAAATGTTATTTTTTAAATTTATGGCAAAACTATTTAAAAATAATAAAAAGTCATTAAATTTTTTCTTTTCTAAACTTGAATAATCTTTTAAAACACCCATTAAATAAGTATTTCTTTTAACAAATTTGCGACAGAGTAAATTTAAGAAGTATAAAAAAAAAGGGATTAGAAGAATTAGTATTACTAAATCTAGTATTTGAAACAAAATCAAAAAACACAACCCAATTGGAAAAAATATACCAATAAAAAAGATAATACTGATCTTTGATTGAATTTCCCTTAAATAAATTCTAAATTTATTTTCTAATGTACTTTCTGTAAACTCATCTATTTCGCCTCTATAATCAAAATTGTTAATTAATAAGAAACTTAAATATTGATTAAAATCTTTTGAAGGGGTTATAATTTTCATTAATTCATTTTCAGGTTTTTTACCTTCATGAATTCTTTTTAAAATAGTTTTGAAATTACCTACTATCGGCATTTTATAATCTTTAATCAGTTTTATAAAATTTAAACAGCTATCAGAATTGTAATTCATGGTTTTTTGTATTAAGGAAAAATCTATTTTAATTAAATAGAGCATAGCATTAATTTTTTTTTCAATTCTGGTAATTTCATAATAGAGCACTAAATTGAATCGATATGAGAAAATAAATGATAAAATAGCAGAGTATAAAATTATTATCATAATGTTCAATTCGAGAAAAATGAGTGAGAGTAATATAATGATGCTAAAGGAGAGTATATATATCATAAAACTCGCTCTATTAATGTCATTTTCATTAATATTATATCTTTTTTTATAGAAATAGCTATACCTATCATTTAATACCTTTAATTTTAATTTTGGTAGGTTAGGTTTGTTGAATTTAGAACAAAATTTGATATAATATTCAAGAGTTTTCATATATTTATCATTTTAGTGTATATTACTAATATTAACTCTAATTAATGTTGAATGTTGAGAAATGTTCAAAAGATATGTTTGGGGGGGAATGCTATGAAAATAAGAATTGATAAAAGTAATATTATATTCGATGTATCTAACCCAAATCTTATTTTCCAAGATAAATTCATATTTAGCAATATGATCATAAAATGAAATGTTTAAATTGTTAGGGTAATCAACCTCCTTAATGTAACTTACTTTAGGATGCTGACTTACATAAATGAGACCTAGATCAACTTCATTTATAAAAATCATGTAAGATTCTAAAGCCTCCTTTTCTTTATGATTATATTCTACTATTGATCCTAAGAAAGGTATTAAGATAGTGGAAAAAATAATTATTGTAAAAATTCCAAAACCCAATAATAAAGATTTTTCTATTAGGTTTGTCATAAAATTGAATAAAAATTTAAAGATTTAAACTTCGATTCTTTTTCCAATTGCTCCAAAAAAGTTCTAAAGACTCAAAAGATTTTAAAGAAAAATATGAAATTTGATGAAAAAAATCAACTAAGCTAGTATTTTCTATTTTCTTTATTTTTCTTAAAAATTCAAATATGTCGCTATATATTTTAATAAATAAATAGTAATTTTCTTTAGGTAAGAATTCATATTTTTTTAGATCTAAGGTTATGTTTGTATCATAGAGCGATTTAGTTAAAATCCATTTATTGGTTTCTGGATTATATTCAAATATTGAGTCATAGAATTTACTTTTTGTATCCACAGAATTACACACTTCAAATATTCCTATAATTTTTCTCTTATTAATGTCTTTTTTCATCAAAATGATTAAATCAAGATCATTTAGACACGATGCATCTATTCCAAAGTGATAAAGAAATCGGTTCATAAGTGAATCGATATCTTTAGAGTGAATTGTTTGAAAACCTCTTAAACCCGCAGCAAGACAATGAAACATGGCTAATGCTTCCTCTTTTGTGAGAATCTCACCTAAATAGATAATATCTGGCGTTCTATGTAAAAGTGTTTTAATTTGATTACTTTTTGAATATTTTTTTATCAACGATTCTTCTAATGAATCTACTTTATATTTTAATTGGTGTTTACCATACTCGATCTCATTTAATGATTCTGTAATATTCTCTATATAGATTTTTCTAAATTCTTTTGGTGTTAATAAGTCTAATGCATTAATTAACGTAGTCTTTCCCGTGTTAGTTTCACCCGTGACTGTAATATTTTTTCTTCTTATAATGTTAAAGTAAAGAAAAGATGCGATTAATGGATCTAAAGTTCCATTTTTTAGTAAATCTTGTATAGTTAAGATGTTTTTATTTAACTTTCTTATGTCTAAAGCAAAATTATTTATTTGAATAGGCTCAACATCAATAGAAAACCTACAAAAAAAAAAATTATTTTTAATAACAAATTTAATAATTGGATTCATGAAATCAAGCCTTTGACCACTATATAATCTTACTAGAGTTTTAATCCTTTCGATTTCTTTTGAATTAAAGCTCAATTCTGTTCGACACCGACCATATATTTGATGGTTTAGGTAAATTTCATCTTTCGGGGAATCCAAGAAGATTTCTTCAATAAAATCGTCGATTAGTAATGGAAATAGTTTATCTAAATTTATTTTTTTTAGAGCTGTTAAAAACCCAATCTTTTTTTTAATTGATTTTGAAAAATCATATTTTAAGTTTAATACATTTAGGGCTTCTCTTTTATACAATTTAATTAACTTATCTAAGGGAATTAACTGGTCAAATTCAGCAAGCTTTATATTTTGATTGATATCTTGTATTATTTTATCAAAATAATCCTCTTGTTGTTCCCCCTTATAAAATGAAGTGACTTTGTAATTTTTCTCAATTTCTTCTGAATTTTCATAAATATAAACTTTAAAAGTATTGTATTTTCCAGTGTTATATGAATTTAATAATTTTTTTTCTATACTAATACCCTTATTTTGAATTTTTTGAAGGTTATTTATTAGATATGAAGTTCCAATAAGAAAATATTCATAGAAATTATCGTGATTTTCATGTATTTTACTCTCCGACAAGAAATTTTTAAACTTTTGGATAATTTTTAAATTATTTAGAATTTCGAGAATGTAGGTTTCAGACGTTTTTTTATAATTATAACAATTTTGACAAAATGAATCAATAATTTCTTTTTTAATTAAAATTGAAAGTTGGTTTACAAAGAAATTATAAATAAAAATTGGATCGTACCATTCATATTCTTTGAGATTATACGATGAAGAATTAGAAAATAATTTGCATTTAAATTCTCTATATTTACAATTAAAATTTCTATTCTTTTCGATTTTTTGATAAATTCTTCGGATTTTTT
>JAUWHL010000171.1 GCA_030605895.1 Promethearchaeota archaeon
AATCTAATTGAACAATTATCAGAAAATAACTTTATTTCAAGTATTGAAGCAATTAATACTATTGTTGGAGTAGATATATCATATTATAAAAAAGAAGATTTTGAATATGGTGTTGCATGTGCCGTAGTTTGGAATCTGGAACATAAAAGAGAAGAATCATATTATTTTTCGAGTGATCTTATTAAAATTCCTTATAAACCAGGATTTCTAGGATTTCGAGAGTGTAAGATCTTAGCACAAGTAATTTCAAAAATTCCAAATAGACCAGATCTTATAATGTGTGATGGTCATGGGAGAATCCATCCAAGAAGATTTGGAGAAGCTGTTCATCTAGGTTATGCTTTAAACATTTCTAGCATAGGTATAGCAAAAAACCCTTTCATTGGATTTTCAAACTGGCACAAAATCGAGAAAATCAAAGGAAATAAATCTTTAATATGGTCAAAAGATCCAAAAATTATAACTGAGAAACAATCAAATGAATTACTAGGCTATGAAGTTTGTTTAACCGATGGTTTAAAGCCGGTTTTTATTAGTGAGGGTTATAAAATTACACTCGATATTGCTTTAAAAGTCTGTTTAGATACTACTATAGGACATCGACAACCTGAACCACTTTATTTGGCAGATCATCTTTCAAGAAAAGAAGTTTATAATTATATTTAACTTAGTTTACCCATCTCTTGCATTTCTTGAGATATTTTCATTAATTCCCTAAAAATTTTCGAATTTTCTTCTGGATCTGTTGTTATTAATAATTATTCATTAAGACTTTTCATTTTTAGTGTTAATTCTATAAATTCTTGGGGGGGATCTATTTGATAATTGTATTTTTTCTTGCCTTCTTTAGTTATTTCAATGTATACCCATTTTTCTGCTTTTTGACTCCAATTCCATCTATCAGATGTGAAAAGCCTTCGACCCATTATTATTATCCTGTTATTAAAGATCTGTAATTAATTTAAAGAATAATGATTTATGAATTCATTGAAGTCTAATAAAAATCTGTCAATATAATTTATTATTTAGGAAAATCGTTCAAAATTTTTAGAGCGAGCTCTCTAACGTCTACATCAACATCCCTAGAAAAGCGTTGGAATAAACTTTTTAATTCATTATTTTTATCTTCAAATTTACTTAATGCTTTAATTATGCTATATCTTACTATCCAATCTTTATCATTTATCATTTCTAGAAAAGCATCATAAATTTTTTTATTTTTTAACACACTTAATATTTTTATAGCATTTCTTCTAACCTGATAATTCCTGTTCTTTAAATCTTGAATAAGATAATTTATTACTTTTGCTTTATTAAAATCATCGAGAAGGTTATACATTCTAAAAAAAAGAGATTGTTGCATACGTTTTGGTAAAATTTTAACATTGGGTAATTTAAGATCAGTTCTTTGTTCCACTCTTATTTTTTTCTCTTTTAACTCATTTAACAATTGATTGAGATTTTGATTTTCTTTTTGAACTTTTAATAATTCTGTTTTTGCGTCATCCAATTCTTCTCTTAGATTAGCAAATTGTAATGCATCCTCTGTCGAAATTATAATATTGGGTAATTCAAGATCAGTTCTTTGTTCAACTCTTATTTTTTTCTCTTTTAACTCATTTAACATTTGATTGAGATTTTGATTTTCTTTTTGAACTTTTAATAATTCTGTTTTTGTTTCATCAAATTCTTCTCTTAGATTAGCAAATTGTAATGCATCCTCTGTCGAAACTATCACAGGTTCACTAGCCTTTTCTAATCTTTCTTGTAGGTATTTAATTTGGGCTTCAAAATCTTCTATTTCCGATGTAAGAATATTTATTTTATCATTAGCTAATTTTAATTCTTCAGAACCAGCTATATCTATTCGTTCGTGCAATTTAGCTTTTAATGATTCAACTTCTACTCGTAATAACCCATTTTGTTCCATCAATTGAAAATTTAATCTTTTAAAATTTATCAATGCTTCATTTACTTCGGATTCAACATCATTTTCAATAAAATCTTCAGTTTCAATATTTCCAGATTGTATATCTTCTATTTGAGCCTGTAAGAGTTCTATTTGATTTTTATATTGTTCATTCTCATCAGTTAATTGGACCAGCATTTTTTGAGCTCCGAGAAGGTCTTCAGATTTTATATGTTGTGAATTAATATTTTCATTACTTTCTGATCCCGAAGTTAATTCAAATATTTTATCATCTAATTTTGCAATAGTAGTATCTTTTTTATCTAGCTCTTGTCTTTGTGAAGTGACAATATCTTTCAAAATATCAATTTCACTAGGTAATTCTGCTTTTTCGATTTCTTCATTTTTCATCTGACTCCGAAGGTTTTCAATTAATAAATTCTGTCGTTTTATTTCTTCTTTTAATGACTGAATCTTTTGTTCTAATTCTGCGTTTGATTTAGACTCTTTTTCAACTGTGTTAATTACATTTTTTAAATCCTTGCTCATGAGCTAAATATCCGATAAATAATTTCTCTAATAAAATATTCACCTATCTTATTAATATTGATAATATCTATAAATATTTAGTACTATCAATAGATTTTATATAATATAAATATAATTCCTTTTACTGATAAAAACTCATCAGTAATTATTATGAGTTAAAATAAAGAATAATAAAAATTTTAATTTCAAATATGATATTTTAGCTGATTTTTATTTCGATTATTTTATCTCCTTGTCTGATTGAGTCAACAACAGATTTGTCTGTTTCGCCTAATATTTCCCCAAATATCGTGTGTTTATTATTAAGATGCGACGTTGGTACATGAGTAATGAAGATTTGGGAGCCATTGGTATTTGATCCCGCATTTGCCATTGCTAAGATGCCTGGTTTTTCAAAGGTTCTTCCACTCCGAAATTCATCTGCAAAGGGATAACTAATTTGTTGACCTTGATAAGAAAAAGAACTAATACCTTTGTCTTTTGGTCCACCTGTTCCCTGACCTAAAGGACAGCCAACTTGTATCATAAAATCAGCAATAACTCGATGAAAAACAATCCCATTATAAAAATTCTGTTTGATTAAATAGAGAAAGCTAGCCACGGTCATAGGAGCATCTTCATCAAATAATCTTAAATTTATATTTCCTTTAGAAGTTAGCATAACTATATTTGTCATAATACAAGAAGAATAGTTGATATCTTTTTAATAATTATATTTTTGAACTTCTTTTCTATAGATCTATTTTTAATCAATGAAAAATTTAAAAATGATTACAATAATAGAATTTTATACAAACTGTAGAATATATTTATTCCTCGGAAATAAAAATGGTAAATACTGATATCTCATTTTTTTTTAATCCTGAAAGTATTGCTGTAATTGGTGCTAGTGAAAAAGAGGGAAAAGTGGGCAACACTGTTCTAAATAATATTATAAATTCAGGATATAATGGAAAGGTTTATCCTATTAATCCAAGAGCTGATGAAATTTGTGAATTAAACTGTTTCAGGAGTGTATTGGATGTACCTGGGAATATTGATATCGCTATTTTCGTTATTCCAAGTAAATTTGTAAATGGAGCAGCAGAGGAATGTGGTAAGAAGGGTGTAAAAGGATTAATTATTATTTCAGCAGGATTTAGAGAAATTGGTGGAGAAGGAGTCGAAAGGGAAGAAAAACTTATTGAAATTAGTAAAAAATATAATATGAGAGTTTTAGGTCCAAATTGTTTGGGTTTTATTGGACTCACTTACAATGGCTCTTTCGCAGCGGATACTCCAAAAAAGGGAGGAATTGCTATGATATCCCAGTCAGGTGCTATGCTTACAGGCATGCTAGATTATAGCATGACACAGACTTTTGGTTTTTCATGTAATATTAGTTTAGGAAATAAAGCTGATTTGGGAGCTGTAGATTTTATTGAATATCTTGCTGATGATAATGATACAAAAGTGATTTTATGTTATTTAGAAAGTATTAATGATGGAGATAGATTCTTAGAGGTTTTGCCTGAAGCGACACGAAAAAAGCCAATTGTTATATTAAAATCTGGTGTAAGTGAGGCTGGAGCAAGAGCAGCATCAAGCCACACTGGAGCATTAGCGGGAGCAGATATAGCTTATGATTTAACATTTGAAAAATGTGGAGTTATTAGAGCTAAAACAATAGAAGACTTATTTGATTATGGGGAAGTTTTCTTATTTCAACCTGTTCCGAAGAGAAATTCATTTGCAATAATTACAAATGCGGGGGGACCAGGAATTGTAGCAACTGATGCATTTGAGCGAGAAGGTTTAAAATTTGCTGGATTTTCAGAATCAATTCTCCATGCCCTAAGAGAAAAATTACCATTAGAAGCAGCAATATTTAACCCAATTGATATTGTTGGAGATGCGGAGCCTGATCGTTATGAGTTTACAATCAAATCTGTTTTTGGTTTAAATCCTGGACAAGATGCTAATGAAATTACAACAGAAGGAGCTTTAATTATTTTAACTCCACAAAAAACCACAAATCCCTCACAAGTAGCCAGATTAATACACGACATATCTTCAAAATACTTACAAGACAAACCAATTGTTTGTTCATTTATTGGTGGAAAGAATATTTCAGAAGGTAGACAATATTTAAAACAAAATTTTATTCCTTGTTATCACTTCCCAGATCGAGCTGCTCACTCATTGAAAACATTAATAAAA
>JAUWHL010000160.1 GCA_030605895.1 Promethearchaeota archaeon
ATAAAAAAATAAACCATGCGATAAGATCAAGTTTGAATTTAATTGAAAATTCATTTTTAATTGATATAATAAATAATCCACAAAAAATCTCTGAATTAGAGTTTGATAATATATCAAAGATTTTTAAGGCAGCTAAAAATATTTTTGATGAGGAGCATTTACTCTTAGAGTTCAGTATTAAAGAAAATGTTGAGGAAGTTTATGTAATAGGAGATATTCATGGAAATTTAAACACTTTAATGAAGCTAATAGAAGTTATTAATATAAATAATCCAAAATTAGTCATTTTTTTAGGTGATATTGTTGATCGGGGACCAAAACAATTAGAATGCTTACTTATAGTTCTTGCCCTAAAGATTCTCTTCCCATTAAAATATTATTTATTAAGAGGAAATCATGAGACCTTAGAAATGAATAAAAAATATGGATTCTTTCGAGATTTCATTTTAAGATTCAAAGATCATGATAAATTCAACGAAATATTAAATGTATATAATGTACTCCCAATATGTGCATTAATTAATAAGACAATTTTATGTTTACATGGAGGGATTCCACAAGATAGTGATATTCTTAAAAAATTAAAGCGTCAAAAGTGTATGGATTTTGAAGTAGTATCTACTACTATCGCACAAGGTATAAATCAAATAATGTGGAATGACCCTAAAGAGGGATTAAAAGGTTTTTCCGACAGCTTTAGAGGGGCAGGGATATATTTTTTTGGAATTGATGTTTTTGAGAATTTTATGAAAGTAAACACACTTAAATATCTTATAAGAGCACATGAATATTTTCCAGAAGGATTTAGATGGTTTTTTAACAAAAAATTGTTATCAATCTTTTCCTCTGCTAATTACATAGGATCATATCCCCCAATTCCTGCTTCCTATGCAATAATTAAAAATAATGAGATAATTCCAAAACTCTTAAAATTATAAATTCATTTCTATTCAAAAATTCCTCTGAATAAGGAAATTTAAAGTTTAAATGAAAATAAAACTAATACAAAAACCCGTCTATTTTTATGTGATTTGAGAGGCATCTGGTTTTATGAATAAGAGATTATTACCCCGAATGAATATCTCATTATATTTAGCCACAGGAGTACCTTCTAAAAGCTCAGTTGCGTTTTCTAAAATCATGTTCATGTACGCGTCGATTTCCTTTAATAATCCCCTATATTCTGTCCCATCTTTTAATCTGAGTAAAATTATTGAGTTTTGAGCCGCCTGAAGGATAGATAAAGGGTTTTTTGACCTTTGTGGATAATCGTTTCGATTTGACATTTTAATTCTTAAATTAATAAAATTATTATTATATTTATTGAAATGATAATTTAAAGTTAGTATTTTTTAAAATTAAAACCTTACGACATAAAAAAGCAAGATAAAATTCGTTTGGGTATCATCTTGGAAGAATCCCTTAAAAATCATGATAAAAAGAAAAGGATAATAGATAAATACAACTCAACATCATATTTCTATGATAAAAGGTACAGAGCATTACAATCAGAAAAATATGAAATTGTCTTTAATAATTACAGCGTAAATTGTAAAATCATTTTAGATATGGGTTGTGGTACTGGTTTACTTTTTGAATATATATTAAAGTTAATTTTAGATAAGGAAGGTATAAGATGCAACTATGTGGCATTAGATATTTCTTGGAATATGCTATTAGAATTTAAAGCAAAAGTTATTAATTTGGAGAAGAGAAAAAATTCATTAAATTTAATTTTATCAGATATTGAATGTTTACCTTTTAGAGAAAATACATTTTATTCAATTTTTTCACTTACATCCTTCCAAAATTTGCCTAATATTAAAAACGGAATTGAGGAATTATACAGGGTATGTAAACATGATGCAGATTTCAAATTTTCAATATTGAAGAAAAATTTAGAAATCGAAAAACTGTTAGAAATATTAAAACCTAAAATTGAAGATTTGAATCTAACAAAAAAAGAAAATTTAGAAGATATAGTGATTCAAGGAAAAGTATCAAAAGTACAAACATTTTGAATTCATTTTTTATAAAATGAATCAAGAATCTCATCTACATTACTTTCAATATTAAATTTTTTTCTGAAATAAGTGCATATATTGTTGAGATCTCTTTCTAAAAGTGAAGCAGCGTTGGGATGATCAACTGGAATCCACTGTAACCAATCAATTATGAGTATGTTTCCCTTCTGATCTAGAACGATATTAAATTCCCCTAAATCACCATGTATCATTTTAACTTTTTTATAGATTATTCTCAGCTGTTTAATTATTTTGTTAAAAATTTTAACAGGTTTATTAATACTTTTATAATAAACTAATTCTTTACCTCTCAAATATGACATTATGATTATATGTCTGTTATAAGCAATTGGTTTTGGTGTATTTAATTTAAGCGTATAGATTTTTTCAAGAGCTTCGTATTCTTTTTTTGCTGCAAGTCTGTTTACATAGAGCCATGACAGATGAGTTCTCTCCCCAATAAGATCTCTTAATTGTTTTATTCTTTTAAAACTAGTTCTCCCTATTCGGTAAATTTTAGCGGCATAAATATCTCCATCATCGTTCATACAGCTATATACGTCTGATTCTTTGCCTTTACCTATTAAAGGCCCCAACTGACTAATAACGTTTCGTTCTACTAATGTATGCAAAGCAAGAAGATCGTATGCTTTAGAATTCAGAGTGTATGCAATTTCATGCTTAGAAGCATCTCTAATTATTAAATCAAACTTATGAACTTTTTTTAGCCGAAATAGTGTTTCTTCCATCTTGTACCTGGCATAAAATTTGATATTACTCACTGTGACATACTCTGATCTTTTCATCCCAATTTCAATTGCCATAAGTATTCTGAGATCTTCCTTTTCCAGTTTAGTAAGAAGATTTGCTACTATCACACTTTTTTCAGCTAAAAAATGAATTTTCGATATGTTTTGAAAAAAGACATTAATTTATATATATTTGGTATTTCAAAAATGAGTATTGTCATTAAAATTATCACTAAAAAGATGAAAATATCTTTCTGTAATATGAAGTAACTAGTTAAAGTTGAGCCCTCTTGAAATAAAAATAAAAAAATCCCTTGGTTTAAATATATTAGTAATCCAATTGAGATAATGAAACCATTTAATGAAAATATAATAACTTGAGTTTCATATTCAATTATTCCAATTATTATATTTATGGTAAAAAAGACTAATGAGATTAAAGTGAGTAACCTTGAAGTATCGATCCAAAAATTGTATGTTGTACTATTTACTTCATAGATTCCGTTAGATATTGTCCATGCTAAAGATGAGCTTAAATACAAAAACAATAGTATTGGTAATATGATAGAAAATGTTATTGAAATACTGCTCTGGGCGCAGGTGGAATGCCTACCAACTGGAAACGCCCAAGGGTCATGTTATCTCCAGCCATTGGACGTTCGCCCTGCACAACGTGGATATCGACAACTGTTTGGTGGTCTCCAGCAGTGGAGAAAATCTGACTCTTCCGGGTCGGAATTGTCGTGTTCTTCTCGATTAGAGGTGTTGCCACACCACCCAGTGTTTCAATGCCAAGGGTCAGCGGAGTGACGTCGAGCAGAAGAATATCTGTGACGTCTCCAGATAGAACCCCTGCCTGAGCGGCTGCACCCAATGCCACACATTCGTCTGGGT
>JAUWHL010000302.1 GCA_030605895.1 Promethearchaeota archaeon
ATGAGACACCAGAAACAAGATATGTCGTTGAAAACATTATGCCAACCTTACTTCCTAGAACTGATCTATCTGTTGACCAGAATCCTGTTTTTAAGAGTGTAGCATTAGCTATTGTATATGGAATGATGACTTCCTTGGGACTTCGCTCAATCCCAAAAAATGAAATGAAATATATAAAATAGGATTCTTTAATTTTAATTCCAATTGTATTTAGTTTAATATCCTTAATTGAAAAACTTCTAATTTCTATGATACTTATTTCTTGTAATGGATCAGAATATTGAGAAATTCGATTTAGCAATCGTTGGTGCTAGCTTAGCTGGTAATTATCTCTGTTTTTTATTAGCTAATACAAATTTAAGAATTTTAGTTATTGAAGAGCACAAAGAAATTGGTTTACCATTTCAATGTGCTGGGATTGTGTCTCAAAAACTTGTTCAGTTAATTGATATTCCTAAAGATATTATTTTAAACCGTGTAAGTGTAGCTAAAATAGTTGCTCCTTCTGGAAAATTTATTCAATTATCTGGAGATGAAAATCCATATGTAATCGACAGAATAGCATTAGATCGCTTATTCTATGAGAAAGCAAAAAATCATGAAAATGTTAGATTTTATCTTGGAGAAAAGTTTGAATCCTTCAAATATATTAAAGATAATCACGAAAAATTTGTATTACTTAAGACTTCTAAAAGAGAAGTGAAAGCTAAAATGCTGATTGGGTGTGATGGTCCATTATCTTTAGTTGGAAAAATATTAGGGATTAAAAATAAAGTAATTTACGCTTCACAAATTCGAATGAAAGGCACATTTAATCAGAACAATGCAGTAATGTATTTTGATCCAAAATGGAAGGAACTTTTTGGGTGGATTGTGCCCGAAGGAAATCAGATTTACAGGATAGGCATAGCGAGTTCTAAAAAAATTGCGACAAAGTTCAAGCTATTTACTAAAACATTAGGGATTGATCTGAAACAAAAAATAGATCAACAAGGCGGGATTATTCCATTCGGTATGATGAATAAAATTGCATTTGATAACATCTTATTATTGGGAGACTCAGCATGCCAAGTTAAAGCAACAACCGGAGGGGGAATAGTTATGCTTCTAACTTGTGCTAAAATTGCCGCGAATTGCTTAATAAAATGTTTTAAAACAAATAACTTTTCTAAAAAATTTATTAAAATAAATTATGAAAAACTATGCGCATCGAAGATTGGAAAACAACTGAAAATTCATTATATAATTAGAAGTTTGTTAGAAGTATTCACGAAAAAAGATTTTGAAAAGTTTTTTCAAATAATAAAAACAAGTAAGATAGAACATTTAATTTCTATTTATGGTGATATGGATTTCCCTAAAGAAATCATTTTTAAATTAATAAAGAATCCATTAGTTTTTACGTTTTTAATAAGATTTATTTTAAAAGACCCTCATTTGTTTATTAAATTATTGAAAATATTGTTTAAACGATAATTAAACTGTTCAAGAAGAATTCTTATGAATTGTAGAGAGAGAATACATATGGCTTTAGATTTTAAAGAGCCAGATAAAGTTCCTTCTTTTGAGATGTCAATTGATAATTTTAAAATTTGTGAGCACTTTAATGAAGATTATGTATTTCAAGGAATGGTAAAAAGCTTCAATGATACTTATGATCTATGTCATGGCGATACTGAATCATTGACCAGCACAATTATTAGAGCGACAGAAACAAGATCGTATATAAAAAATACTCTAAATAGGCATATTAATCTTTATAGAAAACTAGGAATCGATCTTGCAATTATTCCGTTTACAGGTTATATTCTATTCCCAAAGAATTGTGATAGAACATTTTTTACTGATGAGTATGGAAGAATTTTTGATTTAAGGAAAAACCCTTCAGATGGTATGGATATAGCATATTATCGAGACGGAGCATTTAAAAATTTTGAAGAGTTTGAAAAATACTCACATCTTAAAGTAGAAACTTCCCGAAGAGAAAAATATTTTAAAGCAATGAAAAAGACAGAAAAAGAATCTCAAGGTAAGATTTCTATTATACCTGCTGTTTGGGGCTTATTTGAACCTTCATGGCAAGTTTTTGGTTTTTCTACATTTAGTAAATTATTAGCAAATCCAAGAAAGATTAAGAAAGTTTTTGATATTCATGGCAAATTTCTTGTAGATACAATTAAAACTTTTATTGATTGGGGAGAAACTGACGCTATTATGATAATGGACGATTATGGATTTAAATCTGGTCCATTAATGAGCCCAAAAAATTATAGAAAATATGTTTTTCCTTGGTTAGAAGAAAGTTGTAAAATTGCACATAAAGCTGGCTTAAAAGTGATTCTACATAGTTGCGGAGATATTATACTATTACTTGATGACATTATTAGAGCTGGCGTAGATGCAATCCATCCTATTGAACCTTCAACCGCTAATCCTGAATATGATATTTTCAAATTAAATGAAAAATACAAAGATAAGCTTTGTTTTTTAGGAAATGTATCTCCACAAGATCTAGCGGATAAAGAGGTTAATGTTATAAAAAATTATACAAAAAAACTGATCAAAAAGCTTGCTCCAGAAGGGGGATTTATCCTAAGTTCTGGACATAGTATTAATCCCTCTGTTACACTTGAAAATTATTTAGCAATGCATAATACTTTAAAGAAATATGGAACATATCCTATATTCATTCAATAATTCTTTTATTTACTTACTAAAAAGTATAGAATTGTAGGTTTTCTAATTAAATTTTTAAAAAGAATCTAATTATTTAATTTAAAATATTAAAAACTATTTATTTCTAAAAAAATGGAATATAGAGAAAGAGTATTGGCGACTTTAAATTTGGAGGAACCAGATCGCGTTCCTACTCATACCATATATCTTGATGCAAATAATGTTGATAATATCCTTGGAAAGCCTGTATCTACGGATTTTGATCTTTTAGAACAAACAAGAAATGAACATCCTGATAACTGGTCAGAAAAATTGAGTGACCTGATTGAAAGTGTTGAAACTTCTATATTTTCTCGATGTGTTGAGGCGGCAATTGAACTTGGGCTTGATTGTATGCAAATTGGTATAGTTCCTGTATATTTTATTGACGACCCCAATGATGATAGGAATTTAATGAAAGATATATTTGGACGCGTTTGGGAAGCTAAAAATAATGAAGGTAATTTTAATCCTTATTATTTATATGGAACTCTGAATACCCCTGAAAAATGGAAAGAAACCAAGGAAAATATTGAAGGGCCGATGACAGAGAAATATACGAAAATGGTTAAAAAATTCTATAGACGTATAAACAAGAAACATAAAGATAAGATATTTGTAATTGTTACAAATGATTTAGCTGGTGTATTCGAAAGTGCTTCTCAAGGAATGGGAATGGCGTATTATTCAAAAATGGTCCATAAAAATCCAAAATTTATTAAAGAAGTCCATGAAGTAATTGCAGAATTCACAGCGGCATGTTATAATAGCTATATGGATGCTGGAGCGGAAGTTTTTGTTGAATCAGGAGATTTAGCATATCATACAGGTCCGATGATGAGTCCTAAGAAGTTTTATGAATTATTATTACCAGCCTACAAAATAATTACTGATACTGTACATGAAAGAGGATGCAAAGTGGTTTTACATACCGATGGGCAGGTTACACCACTCTTGGATTTTGTAATAGATTGTGGTTTTGATGGACTTCATTCTCTTGAACCTACAGCAGGAGTTGATTTAGCTTTAGTTAAAAAAAAAGTAGGAGATAAGCTATGTCTCATGGGAAATATAGACGTTGCGCATGTTTTAACTTATGGTACTAAACAAGAAGTATATGATGCCGTAAAATATGCAATAAAAACAGCTGGACCTGGCGGAGGATATATTGTCAGTGCCGCAAATATGCATCCCGGAGTAAAAGTTCAAAATTTGAGATGGATGATTGAAGCAGTTCAAACATTTGGGAATTATCCCATAAGAATATAAGGGATTTGGCACTGTGCATATTTTTTAAGGTGGAATCATAGAGAAAAAAGCTATCTGGTTAAATATAATATACCAAATTAACATAAATGATAAAATAATTATACTTGAAACTAACCCAAAACCTTTCACTCCTTTTGGTATACCTAAACCCTCTTCATTATTTCTTTGAATAAAAGCTCTTATCATTGCTACAATATATATTAAAACAATGATGATTGCTACAATCCATAAGAATAACATAAACAGCGATAAAGTATATACTGGAAAGCTGTTTAACCATACCCAAAATCTTATTATTAAATAAGTGGGAATTGTAGAATATACAACCGCAGTAATTAGGAAAATAATTCCCCATCCAATACCTTTAAATTTAAATCCCATTTTTTTTTTAACTTTTGAGATAGAATGCTTTACGTTTTTATTTATTATATTTATAATAATTTAAAAGATTTGTTGGATGTTCAATTTATTGATAAGAAGTTTGAATTAAAACTTTTTTTTCAGTATTTTATGCTATATAATTTTTTTTATTAGCCATCGTAAAGCTTCCATAATTTTTTCATCTTCTTTCAAAATATTTATTGGAACATACTTGATTTTGACTCCGAGCTCTTTTAATTCTTCTATTTCAAAAGTATCATAAATAAAATTTGATTCAAGTTCTTTCTTATTATAAAATTTATTTCCAATTATTAATATTGGGGCTAATTCCGTTTCCATTTCTAATCGAGTATTATCGACAATTTGAAAAATTTCTTTTGTTCTTAATGCTGAATTTTTATCTGATAAGTTAAAGAGAAGAATAAAACCCTGAGAGAAATTTATACAATTTTCTAGATTTTCAAATTCCCTGCATTCAAACTCACTTAAATTCTTATCATATTTCAAAATTTCGAGGTTTTCAATAACTACTTCAAAAATTCTACTCGGTAAATCATTTCTTTTAATATTTAAAAATTGAATTAATTCGATATTCTTCAAAAATGTAGTTTTTCCCGCTCTTGGAGCCCCAATTATAAAGATTTTTTTTATCAGACGTCTATCTTTTATTGGGGTTTCTAATCGGTATTTGGGCGCTAATTTTTTAAAATATTTGTTGAAAATATCCAAAAAGTTGTGTTTTAAATCTTCAGTAGCTAATTCTAAGGCATAATCACTAGAAAAGGCACTCTTCTTAACATGTAAGAATGATGTTAATTCATTTAATCTCTTAATCTCGGTAGCAAAATCCTCTAAAACAGGACCTTTTGAGTCTAAATACTTGAAAACATCTACAATCTCATCTTTAAAAATCGCCGTTTTGATCATATAAGTAATCATCATTAACTCTTTGCCTCCTCGTGCTAAATCTGAATCTATAAAAAAGATGTGATTAACAGTTTGAAACTTTCTATAAGCAAAAATGAATGTTCCTTCTTCATCATTAAATTCAAGTATTCTGTTTATATCAGGGGTATCTGTGGATGCAGTTAACTGCTCACTGGAATAAAAAGTACTAGGACCAATAACTTGGTCAAAGTAAGAAATACACAATATCTGGTTTTGACTCATCACTACAAAAATAAGACTTATTCAAATTTAAAATTTTTAATTATAATCAGTAATAATTTTTTATTTTTAGATAAACTGAATAAGAAATAAGAAGAAAAAAAGGAATTTATAATTTAATCAATGAAGAAAACCCATTATGAAACTTAATCCGCTTTGGTATGGTGATATCGTGCAAATAAACAATGTAAAGAATAAAGTATTAACGAGAGCTCCAGCAATTATGTTTCCACTTTTATCATATATTAGTGTAGAGAGGAAAGCGTTCAGCAAAAATAATGGTATTGCTAGGGGTATGAAATTACCAAAATAAAAGAAGCTACCGGTTATAAGTCCAAAAATAAAAAGAATTGTGAAAAAGTATAGAAACAAAATTCCAAAAATCGTAAAAGATACCTTTATAAGCGGTTTTAAGCCTTTTTCAAATTTATTTTGTAAAATTCCATGAGTCATTAGTCCATATATCATAAAAATAATGAAATTTATAATAAAAAACAATGGCACCCATGCAAGTTTTAGTAATGAAGGAACCATTCCTATATAATTTAACCCCCCTGAAAGGTAAATTATTAAAGCAAAAATAACAGCTAGAACTGCTCCCAATAAGAATTGTCTGATAAGGTTACTTCTTGATATTTTAAATGGCTTTTTAATTGTTTCAATTAATCCTAAATTTCTTTTCTTTCCAATTCTCCAAAGTAGTATTAGAATTCCAAAAGCTTGACCAAATAATAATGCTGACATAAACCCTGCAATGGCTAGATATAATACTAGTAAAATTGGTACAAAAATCAAAATTCCAGGCAATCCAAATACCAATGACGATGCAATAGTCTTTCCTCCAATAGTAATGATGCTATCGTTTTCTAATTCTAATTTAAATACTTCTTCTTCTTTCTTTTTAAGGATTAACTTAGATAAAGGATCTACAATTAAAAAGAAAAATCCAAAACCTCCGAAAAGTTGAAGAATGAGAATAAACAGTCTTATATTTGTGAAAAAATTCTCATCAACGGGCTTCACATCGGGAAATGAACTGATTAAAAAATCTCTAGCTTCTCTTATAAAATCGGGATCCCAACATCCTATAGCATGATTCGAAAGGTCATCCAAGTAAATCATAGACGCATTTCCATTTTGAAAACTACCATATAATTTATTTACATCAAGATCATTAGCAAGAATTCCTGTATAATCGGATAAACCTTCCTTCAGATCTTCTGGTGTAAGTAATTCATCATTGCGTCCAAGAATCATTAAAATATTCAATGGTGCAGTTGAATTACCTTTCCTAATATTTTTAGGAAACCACGTTGCAGTACCTATAAAACATTTGAAATTAGTGGATTCATTAACCACTTGTAAACCTACTCCCCCCATAGAATAACCAAGATAACCAAGATTTGAAGTATCAATATCGGGTCTTGATTCTAAATATGAAATTATCGCCTGTATATCGTTTGTTAATGATCCTGATCGATGATCTCCAGTACTTTGTCCGTGTCCTCTAAAATCAAAAGGAATAGCCACAAAACCCGCTGCAGCAAATTCTATTGCATAATCATTTAACATTTCTTTATTTGACATAACTCCGTGGCCCAAAATGATGGCTCTCTTATTAGATCCTCCATTTTTTGGTTCAAATACATTAAATGAAATTGTTACTCCATCCGATGTTTTTACTGTCTTACTATATGTAGATTTTATTCCAATTGGAGTGTTAAAAATTAAAACTGTACCACTTATGAAAATTAATAGAAAAATAAACAGCAGAATAATTTGTTTTTTGGTTATTTTAATTCTATTCATTTTAGTCAAATTTTGATTGTATTATGAAATTTATATAGTTGAATAATTTGATTTTGTAATTTATTAATGTTCTTTTTTAGAATGAGGAAATTGAAAAAGAAAAAAACAAAAATCTTTCAAGAAATATTCAAAGATAAATTATATTTTTGCCGGATTTCGTATAAATGTTTCAAGCAACCTTATTGTTGCAAGAATATCTTCAAGTTTTAACAACGATGTTGGAGAATGAATATATCTACAGGGAACAGAAACAACCGAACTTGGCACACCGCTACGTGTTATTTGTATTTTTCCCGCATCAGTTCCTCCATATCGAGGTTTTTTGTATTGATAAGTTATGTTATCTATCTCAGCATTTTTAATTAATCGCTTATTTACCTTAGGATTTGAAATTAGTGATCTATCCGCAACTGTGATTGCTGGACCTTTTCCTATATATATAGGAATTTCAGAATCTTTTATACCAGGCACATCTGCAGCAGTTGAATTTTCAATTGCAAGTGCCATTGTAGGTTTTAAACTATAAGCTCCAGTCATCGCACCAAATCCACCTACTTCTTCTTGTACTGCAAAATT
>JAUWHL010000274.1 GCA_030605895.1 Promethearchaeota archaeon
ACTGAAGGCGATATAGTCCTCATCAGACCATTTATATTGATCGATTACGGCATCTTTATCTAGTTCTTGATGCATAATTGGATATGTTTCTGTAATTATGACATCATCACCCTCATTTTTGCCTATAAAAATCCCGCTAACTTCTAACCAATCATCTTTGGGAATGCGTGCGTTAGCAAATCTGACTACAGCAGCCACTACTGCTAGATATGCTCTTTTAGGAATAATTATTGTCATTATTAAGATGAATTTATATTTTTATATTTTATCTAAAAATGGTTTTTACAAATTAATACAATTTTATGTATTTATGTGTTTTTAATCACTGCTTCTGAAAAAAATTTTTAACGCTAAAACAAAATTTTACAATAAATAAGAAATAATTTAAATTCAAAATTTATCATTATAATATAACTGAAATCATATAATCTATAGAGAAAAAGTGATTTGAATTGACCGAAATTGGCTTTACGCCGCTAACAAGTCAGCTCGGGGTGCCGGGTACTAGTTATAGGCTTCAATTAGGATTGATTAATGAGAAATGGGCTGTCCGTATGTTAAAAGGCAAAAATATCCTTGATTCTTATGTATTTAAGGATGAAGATGTCGAAGGTGGTTTCCCAAACCAAAATCTTATCGTAGGGTGGGTTCTTAGAACTGTAGCAATACCTAATATTAATCCACATCAAGTAATGAAAACAACTCAGGCTCTTGTTAAGCAGGCCTTAAAAAAAAGAGAAGAAAAGAAATTGAAAGCACCTATCTCAGAAACTAAAGAAGTAAAATTAGAAAAAGTTCCTGAAAGTGAATTGAAAAGACCTAAAGTTCAAGGTTGGGTAAAAACAGAAGGAACAAAAACGGGAAAAGAACTAGAGGAAGAGAGAAGACAAGCTTTTAAAGCAACGGTAGCTGCAAGAAAAGCAGAAGCTCAATCTTCAGGCTCAACTTTAAAAACAACGAGGCAATTACCTTCAATACCTAAAGAGGGAGCTGAAGTAAAAGAATCTGTTAGTAAAGAGGGGGAGTTTTGTCCATTTTGTGGTAAAGACTTGGGATTCCGATTTTGTCCATTTTGTGGCAAACCATTGCCCCACGATTAATAATTTAATATATAAATTCTATTTTTGGCTTTATTTTTTATTTATCTTAATTCCAATAAGAAAACGGATAATTCAGTTTAAATTATATTTAAGAAAAGATAGTAAGGTATTGAATGATTTAAAAAATCAGATTTAAAATCTAATCTTTTATTCAAATATTTAAAACCAAATAAATTATATATATATCATTAACAAACTAAATCTAAAACACAAATCGTGATTACAAGTGGAATCTGTTATTATTAAACCAGATGCTTATTATAAAATGCTGGTGCATGTCCTAAGATTTGGGAATAAAGCAAGGGATCGTAGGCAGTTTAAAGAAGTTATGGGGATTTTAATTGGTAGATTAGAGGGTGAACCTGATAAAAAAGGAATAAGAGATGTAATCATAGAAGATGCGGTTCCCATTTCACATGGTGGTGCAATTGAAGTTGCATTTGCCCCAGAAGATTATGTAACATTTTCTATGGTTGATGCTTCTTATGCTGAAAAAAATTGGTTCAGTTGTGGATGGTACCATTCTCATCCTGGATTGAATATATTCTTTTCTTCTACAGATATTAGAAACCAATTAGGATGGCAAACCCCAAATCCAAGTGCAATTGGTATTGTATTTGATCATACCTATTTAGAAAAACCGGGTGATCTAGGATTTCGTACATATAGATTAGATAATCCAGCAAAGGGTCAAATGTCTGGGTATCATGAATTAAAGACAACAGTGGAACCTCCAGATAATATTGAGTATTATATAAAATTAATAGAAATAATTAATTGTATTCATTCAAAAGAGCCTCCTATATTAGAAATTAATGAAATGCCTGATTTATTTAGTGATATTTCATTTCCAAGCGAAAGCCAAATTTTAGCAAAGAAACCACAATTAAATTCCATGATGATCCTATCTTCTCTTAAAACAGGTTTGACAAAATTCATAGAGTTATCAGTTGCGCCATTAGTCAAAATCCTTAATTCTTGGAGTGAAGGTATTATAAGTAATACCGTTGAGAGTAATTTGCAAATGAGAAAAGATGTGATTTCAATAAAAAACAATCTTAGTGAAGGAATTTCAACTCTGCAAAAAGATTTCAAATTTTCAATAAAGGAAAAATTAAACGAATTAGATATGTATATTGACGACAAGTTCGAAGAATTTGACTCATACCAAGAATTTTTTAAAGATTTATTTAATAATATTAAAACTGAACTTGATGAACAATTTAAATTGTTGTTTGAACAAAAAATAGATAACAACTTTGATATATTATTAAGGCAATTTAGTGAACAAATAGAAATTCTTACTAAAACAAATGAACAAGGTTTAAAATCTTCTGAAAGCCTGAATCAACAAAATTCTATTTTAGAAAGTTTATCTCAAAATGTAAATTCAATAGGAGACTTAACTACAGACAAGTTAGATAAGAGTATCATAGATCTATCAGGAAATTTTACCAAAAATGCTAATAAAATTATTGGTAATTTTATCAATTTAAACAAAGAAACAAAAACTTTTCTTTCAAATTTAAAAGCAGCTATTATATTATTAGAGAGCTCAAAGACTCCCCTCCGAAATAAATTAGACACACAAGAAGCTGAAATCAAAACCCTACAAAAAACTATAACTGAACTAAAAAAAGATAATCAAGAACTATTAAACGAGATAGAAAAATTACAGAAAAAAGAGGAATAAGGAAAAATGGCAGAAAAGGAATCAAAGGAAAAATTTGAAAAAGGAAAGATATTCATTAAAAAGGAAGCTTTTAGAAATATGCTTACACATGTATTACGTTTTGGTAATGATGCATTAGAACAAAGCATAGAAGTAATGGGAATTTGTGTAGGAAAATATAACAATGTTGAGGATAAGGTCATTGTAGAAAATGCAGTTCCACTAATTCACGGAGATAAAGCAGAGATTGGCTTTGATAAAGATACTTATGATTTATTCACTGAGATTGGCAGAAAATATTCCTCCGATTTGATTGGATACTATCACTCTCACCCTTCATGGGGATTATACCTAAGTGAGAGTGATTTAAATAATTTGCAGTATTTCCAAGGAGAGAAATTTCCCTTTGGTTTCGCAATTGTATTTGATCATACACTTATGGGAAAAAATGAAAAACTTGGATTTGAAATTTACAGATTAGATGATTATTCAAAAGTTGAAAAATATCATAGTGTACCATTTGAAATTGAGACCCCAGCTTCATTAGAGTATTTTAAATGGGTTCAAAAATTTTCGGAAGATCTTCAGAAAGAAGATCCTATCCTTATTAAGGAAATAAATGAATTTATAGAGCAACCTCCAGGAGAATTACAAGAAATTCCTATAACTGAAGAAACGTTATTGAGTGATGAACGAATCACAGATTACTTACAAATGGATTCTATTATTTCAGGTTTTCAACAAGGAACTGAAAATTTCTCTCAAGAGATTACAGATATGATAAAAACTCAAATGGGAGATTGGATCGATGATATGAATCAAGGAACTTCTAAAGGAACTGAATATATAGGTAAAACACTAAGTAAAATGAAAGAAGCAATATCTTCGGGACTCATAAAAGTTGATAATTGGTTTAAAAAGACCTTAGATGAAACTGTATATCAATTTAAAAAAAGTGTTTCTAAATACGTTGATACACGAGTTGAAGCTAATAAAGAGCTTACAGAACAGATTAATGATTTAAAAGATAATTTGATTGGAGATCTAAACACCATAGTTGATGATAATCTAGGAAATATTAATAAGGAGCTGGAAACTTTAGGTAATTCAATCTCTGAAAAAACTAAAGAAAATGCGCAGATGATCTTACGTTTTGAAGAATTAATAAATAATTATAAAATGAGTATAACAACTACAAATGATCAGATGAATTCTTTAGCCGGAGATATTGAAAAAAAGATAGAAACTTCGTTAACACCACTACAGAAAAATGTGGATGAAAAAATTGAAAAATTGAGCACAGAATTACAACCTTTCAAAGAAATGACCTCAGAAATAAAGATTTTGCTTGAAAAACTCCAAAAAATTATTACAGGCTTCAGAAATTTAAGTTGAAGTTAAATTTAAAAGAATTGTAAGCTCGAAACTTTAGATATCTGTAATTTGTACTTCGGAATATTAGTATTAAGCCTCTTTAGTTCATTTAACTTAGCTATTTTACTTAAAACTCTGCCAATTTTATCAACCTTAATATCTACACCATAGTTGTCTTTTAAAACCGAGCTGATCTTATAGGAGGATAAAATCACTGTTTGAGATATGTTCCTCTCGGCGAGTAATTCAATAGCTTTTTTAACTAACTTAATCAGGCTCTCTCTGCCTTCGATTTGAATTTTTTCCATTTTCAAAGTAAAAAAATACGGTTCCTATATTTAAATTTATATCCGAATGTTTTTAAAATTTGCATCTAGAAATTAAATTTTACT
>JAUWHL010000139.1 GCA_030605895.1 Promethearchaeota archaeon
AATTATTAATGATGATTCTAAACCTGAAAATGTTTATGATCATGAGTCTTATGATTTTTGTATTAAACATAATAGCAAGATAGGTATGATCACAGGAACAGATATGCATACTCCAGATGGTTTAGTAAGTGGAGGAGTGCATGGATGGACCTGTATGAATCTCAAGGAATTTTCAGAAGAGGCGTTAATGGAAGAATTAAGAAAGAAATGTACAAGTATCATCTATTCTAAAACACCTTATTTAGATCCAGGGATTCATAAAGAATAATTTTAGAAGAATTGTTCTTATATAGACTCCTAATAATATCCTAATTTTTCTATTATTGCTTTAGCTATACTTAGGTTTCGAATTGCTAAGTTTAATGGCTCCCAGGGAACTTCGCATCCCAACGAAAACATATATCTCCCGCCTGGCTTTCCTAACTCGATGGTTGTAGTTATTTCTTCAATAACTCTTGAAACTGGATATTTTGTACTTCCTAAGATTTGAGTATTTGTATTTCCTCTTATACAATTATTATTACCAATTTTTTCTTTGGCTATTTTTAGATTCACTTGATAATCCAAATCTAAAATCGCAGCATTAGTACTTGATACTAATTTTAACATATCTCTTCCTTCCTTATCAACTACAGAATTGTCGCCACAAATATGATATAAAACAGGTACATCTTTTTGAATAAAATTAAATAATTCCTTTGTAGCATCTAAACAGCATTTTTCAAATCTCAAAGGCCCAATCTGGGAAATTGCAGAATCACCAGCTCCAATTATATCTGCTCCAGCTTCAATCTGCAATTCAGCAAATTCTTTTTGTACAGGTAGTACTCTATTAATTAATACTTTTATTCTATCCACCCAATCGGGATTTTTACACAGTAAAAGAACATTTACTAATCCAAATAAACAACATATTTCAGCGAATGGTGCCTCAATCCAACCTACTATACACTGATTTCCACCAATTTTTTCTGAAAATTTTTTTACAGCATTAACCCTATTCATAATTCTCTGATTTTCAAGTAAAGGAGGAGGCTCAATTGATTCAAATTCTTCAATCATAATATACGATTTAGCAACAGGCGTATGACTTTCCCAATCAATCTCAACACCCCACGCGTTTGCTTCTCTATAAGCGTCAGTAGATACATTCACATGGTCGATACCAAAAAATTCAGCACATTTGTTTTGGGAATCTACTAAAACATCTGGTTTTTGACAATATTCATGATTATAATCTACTTTTGCTAATGATGCTGCCATATGCATTATGAAAGGGTTAAAGGGTATTTTTTCCGGAATACCTTTGATTGCTGAAAGAGTTAATTCCCTTGAGTTCATAAAATCTTAATGATATTTACTTATTATATCGTAATTTAATTTTAACTAAATTTCAATATAAAATTATTCACATTTAACTTGTACAAAAATAATTTATCTATTTCAATTGTCCTGTTTTTAAAAATTTACATAGCAATGGGATATCAATATCTGGATTTCCAGTCATATTACTTGAAACTACTTCTTTCTTATTTTTTAGATGGAAATGATGTGGTTTTGTTGAGACATCCCATACTTTATCATAATTATCAAATCTACACCGGTCAAGTTCCAGTTTAGAAAAAAGGATGGAATAACTATATTCATCGTAGTTATTATATACAATGTAGATCTGAACACCATCCTTTAAAATAACTTGGAGACGCTTATAATCAATATTAATTGAGAGAGAAATTATAAGATCGTCTAAGGATTGTTCGATTAGGGTTTTAGCTTTATTGAGCTTATCAATAGCAAGTATCATCCAGAGTTCCATTCTTGCTTTTTTTGAGTTAATTGTACGATTTGATCTTGAAGGTTTTTAAGAATTATCGCGTCTTCTTCTGCTTCACTAAGCGTGCCATCCTTCGAATTTTCTAAAAATTTATTAGAGGAGCTGTAATTCCATTTTTGTAAAATCTGTTCAATTTCCTCCTTAAGAAATCTTAATTTAAAATCAACCAATTCCATCATAAATTCCACATCAACAGAAATTCTTGCCATATTCAAACTCCTTGAATGATAAAAGTATCTGATTCTAAAATATATATGGTTAAGATCTCTTTTAATTTTTTCATTAAAAAATGGAATTTATGTTGTAATCATTTTTCGCTCATTTAATTCTCTTACTTTTCATATCAATATTGATTTTTCTATTCAGTTTTATTCCTTTTTTTTCTTCTAATAGTTTCTTGAAATTCAAGTAGTATTCCTAAATCTTTTTCAGTATCTATATATGCCACTTTTTGTTTTGCAATTATCCTCTGGTGGAGAATCTCATAACCTTTATCAGTAAATTCCTTAATAACAGAATCCAAGTCATCAACATAAATTCCAAAGTGATGTAAGCCTTCTCTTCCGGAATCTAAAAATTCTTTAAATATACATTCTCCTTCAATGAGTTGAATTAATTCAATTTGAACGTTAAAAATTCTACTTAAAGCGAGTTTAGTCGATATTTTAGAATCTTTTCCTCGATATTTGCATAAACTATCATTTTTAATTAAAAAAGCAAACTTTGGCAGGCCATAAACAGTTTCTAATAATTTTGCTTGCTTTTCAATATCTTTGTACACATATCCGAGCTGATCAACTTTAAATTTCCCTAAATCAATGTCAATTCTTTTCATTTTTAATTAGAATCAATTTTTTTAAATAAAATTAACCAAAAATTATTAATTAATTTTGATAATTCATATTTAATCTGAAGTTGGATCTACCTTTAGAAAATGTTTGTTTATTGATTAAATGGAGGGGTAATTCATTCGACTGCTTGAATACGAAAGTAAAAAGATTTTCAGTACATTTGACATTCCATTAGCGAGTAATTTAGTTATTGAACGAGGGGAAAATATAGAAGAAAAAGTTAAAAAATTCACATTTCCAGCAATTATCAAATCTCAAATCGCTATTGGAAACAGAAAAAAAGCAGATTTAATAAAAATAGCTCAAAATACTGAAGAGGCAACATCTCTATGTAGAAATTTTTTTAAAAAAGAAGTAACTGGATTTCAGGTAGAAGCCATCCTTATTGAGGAACTAGTTCAAGTTGAACATGAATATTATTGCTCCATCGCCTTAGATGCTTCAGGTAGGCAGTTTTATATTATTGTTAGCAAAGAAGGTGGAATAAATATTGAAGAAGTTGCTAAAACAAATCCAGATGCGATTATAAAAACAAATTTTTCATATAAAGAAGGTTTAACAGAAGATATTTCTCATGATATTGCTTTACAATTAGGTTTTTCTGGGGATCTTTTAGAATCTGCTAAGCAAATTTTCAAAAAACTATGGGATATAACATTGAACCTCGAAGCTCAACTCGTTGAAATAAATCCTCTGGTTCTTACTCCATCAGGATTAATTGCAATTGATGGAAAGATGATGGTAGATGATGATGCCGCATTTAGGAATCCTATAATTCAAGAATTAGAAGATCAAAAACTTTCTGATTTAGAAAAAATAGCAAAAGAAGCGGGATTCTCTCTTGTACAACTGAATGGAGATATTGGCATATTGGCAAATGGGGCTGGTCTAACAATGGCACTATTAGATGTGTTATCGGAATTGGACTTAAAACCAGCAAACTTTTTGGATGTAGGAGGTGGTGCAAGTCAAGAACGTGTGTATAAAGCACTTAAATTAATATTTAAGTTAAAAGCAAAGTGTATTTTCATTAATATATTTGGAGGAATAACTCGATGTGATACTGTAGCAAAAGCAATACTACAAGCACTAAATAATTTTACAGATATACCTCCAATGGTCATACGTTTAACAGGAACGAATGAAGCTGAAGGAACTGCTCTTTTGAAAAATGAAGGTATAAGTGCTTATCAAGATGTAATGGAAGCTGTAAAAAAAGTAAAAAAAGTAGTGAATGGATAATATGTATATCAGTGAAAATTCAAGAGTAGTTGTTCAAGGAATCACTGGAAATCAAGGTATGTTTCATACTCGTCTAATGTTAGATTATGGTACCAATATTGTTGCAGGAGTAACCCCAAAAAAAGGAGGTCAGGAAGTTCATAGTATTCCTGTGTTTAACACAGTAAAAGAAGCTGTGCAAGAAACAAATTGTGATACTAGTATTATTTTTGTTCCTGCTCCCTTCACTTTCGAAGCAGTAAAAGAAAGTCTATATGCGGGAATAAAAATGACTTGCATTATTACTGAAAATGTTCCAGTTCTCGATATGCTAAGACTTGTGGAAATGGTAAAGGAAAGAAATTTACATCTAATTGGCCCAAATTCTCCAGGAATGTTAATACCAGATAAAATTAAATTAGGTATTATGCCTGGAGATATGTGTTATTATGGTAATGTTGCTATTATTTCGAAAAGTGGAACTCTCTCCTATGAAATTACAAAAGCAATTGGAAATGCTGGAATAGGTGTTTCTGCGTATATTGGTATAGGGGGTGATTCAGTTAGAGGAAAAACTATGACTGAAGCTGTAGAATACTACACTCACGATCAAAACACCAAATTGATTGTCATTATTGGCGAAATTGGAAGTGATGAAGAAGAAAAAACTGCTATTTTTATTAAAGATAATGTTGATAAACCAGTAGTAGCATACATTGCTGGAAAAAGTGCTCCAGAAGGAAAAAGAATGGGACATGCAGGAGCAATAATATCAGGTAATTTTGGAACAGCTCAAGGAAAAATTAAAGCTTTAAAAAATGCAGGTGCTATAATTGCAGATACTCCTTGGGATGTTCCACAATTGATTAAAGAAATTTTATAAAGTGCAAAAAATTTCTTTAAAAATGATTAAAAAGTTCTATCCGTCTTCATTATATAATTTTCTTAGATTTATTCAATCTAATCCAGTTAATAAGAGAATATTAGATTGTGGCGCAGGTGGACCAGATCCTAAACTTGCCTTTTTTTATGAAAATGGGTTTGAATCGTATGGGATTGATATTTCTGAGGATCAGATAAAGGAAGCAGAAGATTATTGTATAAACCACGATATTAAGCTGAATATTGTTAAAGGAGACATGAGAAATATACCTTTTGAGTCTAGATTTTTTGGTTACATCTATTCTTATCTCTCTATGGTTCATTTAAGTAAAAATGAAACAGCTCAAGCGATTAATGAAATATATCGTGTTTTAATGGAAGGAGGATTATGTTATCTGAATTTCCTCTCTAAAGATGATACTAATTTCGATGAAAAAGAGGAATCTAATCCGGGTGAGAGCATCCATAAACATGGGAATGAAGAATTCATCCTTCGCTTCTGAAATTACCCGTCACTAAGCTGTGGATAGACTATGACAAAGAAACGGACGTTCTTTACATAAGTTTTAAGCGACCTCAAAAGGCAACTGATTCGGAAATGCTGGGGAACGGTGTCTTGCTTAGATATAAA
>JAUWHL010000325.1 GCA_030605895.1 Promethearchaeota archaeon
AATTAAATTTTAGACTCCGGCCGGCGGGAGCCATATCTGAATCTACTGCTTCAAAAGTGGGGATATTGTCGGTATCAGAATAAGTAGCTAGCTGTCCCCTGAGGCCAGTCAAAGATTGATTATTAAAATGAAAATTAATTATTAATATTTCATTTTTACTATATTTTGTATTGATAATTTAAATTTAAATAGTAATTAATATATTCGATCGTCAAAATAATAAGATTTTTTTGTATTGGTAAATGATTCAAAAACATGGACTCACAAGAAGAAAAGAAAATTATTGAAGAAATCATGAGTCAAAGAAGTTTATCTTATTCTATTGAAATATTAGACATCCAAGGAGATAAATATACTGTACGTAATAATTTCGGTTCTTCAATGATGTATGTGAAGAAGGGAGAACATTTTTTATTAGAAGGAGAATTAGAATAAAAATTAAAACGTTTTTATTAGTAAAGTTTACTTTCTGGATTCTATTTTCAAAATCATTTATTCTATAGACTATTTTATTTCAAATTTAATAAAGAAAATTATTATAATATTTTTTAGTTAAGAATTTAAAATAATAATTTTATAAATTAATTAACAGAAAGATAATATTTTTACTACTAGTTAGTTGGTTAAAAATTCGAAGAAGAAGGATTGGGACAAAAACTACGGAAGGTAAATTTATTGAAAAATTTCGAGCTGTCATAGATGACAACACTTCACTTTCTATCTATAATAAAAAGAAGAGATCGTTTTGTATCATACGAAAAGATTTAGCAAAGTCATATGAAATTGAGGTAGACGCTTCCGAAGCACCAGTGTTAAATAAGATGCTAAGTGATCCAGACCCTTATGAGAGCTCTATTGCCGATATAAAAATTTTAGAGGAAGAAATTTTACCAATAAATGAAGCTTTTCAGAAAGTTTTTGGTACTGATAAAGAGTTAAAATTAAATTCCATTAAATTAGCTATTGGTAGTAATTACAATGATTATGTTACAATTGGAGAGAGCGATTTGGTTAAATTTGATGTTAAACCAACGCTTACTGGTTTGTTGGATTTTATCAAAGGTAACAAGGAAAGTATTTTAGGATTTTTAGATTGTGAATATATTAGTGAAGAGGGTAATGTTATATATTTAAATTGTGGGAAAAAGAATATATCAGAAAATATTTATTCTATAAAAGTATTGATCCTTGCTTCTATGCAACAAAGAGGATTTTTTCTTCAACAAGAACATAAGTACTATGGCCTACAGCTTTATTTAATTATAGAATCAAGAAAACCTAACGATAATTTATTATTTGAGCTATTGAGAGAACTAAATATAGATTGGGAAGTAATCTTCTTTAGAAGAAAACTTGCTATTCATGATTGGACTGAAATTGAATGTGAAAAGAACTCTGAAAATCTTAAAAGTTTTCTTCGTGCTAAATTTGAATCCCTAAATTATTTTGATGTCAATAATATAATTCGGTTGGTAGTTAAAAATCAATTGCCATTTAAAGTAGCTAATAAAATGGCCTCTTTATTATATAAAATGAAAAGTGAACGATCCCTTAGATTTCATGAAAGAAAATTTCAAGAAAATCCATATGAAGATGATCCAGTTCAACAAGATGAATATTCGATAACTCTTAAAAAAGCAGAAGTTGCTGCCGCAGCTAAATTAGCATGCGCGTACTTAGGAGTTCAAAAGAAAATTAAATTTGATAGAGATATTTCTGTTGATGAAATATTGAAATATGAAGCGGAAATAAATAATATGTAAAATCTCTTGTTTTTCAATAATTAAAAAAAACTTTAAGAAAAAGTTTTTAGTAAAACTTTGTTTAATTCAATCCATAAGACTGTTTTAATAACTCATGATTTACTTTTCCTACGGTGATACTTTTACCTGTATTAATATTTGTGATTGTATATTTTGCTGGAGCGAATAATCCAGGATCTATTTTATAGAAATCATAATTTACTGTTTTGAATGTTTCGATAAATGGTTTTCCATAACTAGAGGATGTATTTGCGGGAGCTTTTTTAACGAGTTCAAATAATTCTTCTTCTTTTTCCTTCTCAACTTTAATTGTGTAATATGTCAATCCTGCAGCAATAATTGAGTCATTAGTACGCCCCATTGCACCAAGATCATCTTTAGCAATAGGGGCAATTGTAGTGGTTCCAAAACCATCAGTTATTACATCTATAGGAAATTTTATTTCGTGTAACTTATGTATCCCCGTCTCTACAATTCTAGCAGCTACTTGAATGGATCCTGTCAAACAGGCAGTTGGAGCACAAGCAGCATAAGTATTGTTTGGATTAACACCACATTTATTAGCCACAATATCCATAACTTCTTCATTTGGTAATTTTGGAGTTTCAAAAACAATAACAGCACAATTTGAATCATCAGTATAATCTATTTCATCAAAAATCTTTTCTACTTTACTCTTGGCACGAGCAGGTCCTGATCCTAAAGATTGAAATACTACTTTTTTTTTTAATTGTCCATCTTTTTCTACTTCTTTTTTCAATTTAACACTCCAACCAGCCAACTGAGAAGCCATGCAGGAGATTATTGGTTCTGAAGTATATACATTTACACTTGGTATATAATGTCCATCTAAATTATATGAGGAATATTTAATAGTCCCTAACCCACCCATACAAATTTCTCCCAGAAGTTTTCCTCCAATCCAAGATGCTTTAGTCATATCTAGAATAGTTGAGCCATTGTTTAATTTATTTACTTTTACGTTATAGATTTCCTTATTTTGTATAATTCTCTCAATGATTTTTTTAGCTAGTTCATTAATTTTTACATGATGCACTTATTTTCACCTTATTAAATTTACTTTTTTTAATTGAGTATTTATTGCTAATGTAATATAATATAATATTAATTTTGCATTTATGGCTATTTTCTTATAATACAGATGAATGATTTCAAAGAAAAAATAAAAGAGTTTATTGAAGCAATAGAAATTATAAAAAATAACTTTCTTAATAGTTTAAAAGAAAAAAACTCATCTATTCATATATATACACATTTAGACGCTGATGGATTGAGCTCAGGGGCAATTCTGGGAAAAGCTCTATTTAGAGAAAATATACCATTTCAAATTACCGTTTTACGTCAATTGGAAAAAGAAGAAATCACAAAAATATCTGAAAATACAAAAAAGTTTAAAAATTTTTTAATTTTTTCTGATTTTGGTAGTGGACAATACATAGAACTTCAAAATCAATTGATATCAAAGGAGAATTTTAATTCTTTTATTATTTTAGATCATCATCTTCCCCAGAATGTATCTTCTAAAGAAGATATTGATTTAATTAAAGAGATCCATAAAAATAGTTTTCAGTGGCATATTAATCCATATTTTTTTAGAGTTGATGGAAGTTTAGAGATATCTGGTGCGGGTTTATGTTATTTTTTTGCCAAGTCATTAAATCAAAAAAACATAGATTTATCTCCAATAGCACTTGTAGGGGCAGTGGGTGATATTCAAAACCAAGGTCCAAATAAATCATTTTTGGGTATAAATTCTCTTATTTTAGAAGATGCTAAAAGTTTAGAACTTATTGAAATTATAAATGATTTAAATTTTTCCTCAATAAAACCTTTAAATGAAGCCATTGCGTATTCCAAAGAAATAATTCTGCCAGGATTAACTGGTGATGTCAATAGAACTCTAATTTTTTTGCAAACTTTAGGAATATTGATGGAAAACTCAAATGGTAATATTCGCACCTTAAACGATATAAATCAAGATGAAAAACAAAAGATTACTACTGCAATTATTGAGTATATTTCGACGAAACTTGATGTTGAACCCAGGGAAATAATTGAGAAATTAATTATAAATAGATATTTACTAAAAAATGAATTAAGTGGATCAGAATTTCATGATCTAACAGAATTTTCCAACCTCTTAAATGCTTGCGGACGAACTAATAGTGCTTCGTTAGGGATTGCTATAGCAATGGGAGATAGAAAAAAAGCATATCAAAAATCTCAAGAAGTACAAATAAATTACAAAAAGTCATTAATGAAAAGTTTAACATGGATACAAGATAATCAAAAAATTCAACACATGGAATATATCCAATATTTTTTCGGGGAAGATATCATTCCAGAAAATATTATTGGAACAATTGCTTCAATGTTAGTGTTCGAAAATTTCGAGGGCTTTGATAAATCAAAACCAATATTTGGGTTAGCAAAGAGAAAAGATGAGAATGTCTATAAAGTTTCTGGGAGGGCACATAAAAAAATTGTTTCAAAAGGTGTAAACCTTTCACAAGCGATTAGAGAAGCATGTAAACTCTCAAAATTAGATGTATTAGGTGGTGGACACCCTCCAGCAGCTGGAACAAAAATCCCTATTGACAAATCAGATGTGTTTTTGGAAAACTGTAACATTGTTATTAGAAATCAATTAAAAAATAAATAAAGTAACAAATTTATAAGAATTAATTTAAACGTGATATATTTCTCCTGTTTCAGGAGCTACTGAATTATAATCTTTTTTAACTAATTCACTTGCTAAGCTAGTTGTTGATTTATTATCCCCATGAATGCAGAAAATATCTCTATTTGAATTCTTTCGGAAGTGTAAATCTTCTATGTAATTATGAATGTGTATATTATCAGAATGACTTGAAAAATCGAAATAATCATAATCGCATTTAGCTTCGATTTTTAAATCCACTATTCCTTTTTGGTTTCTTCTCGATTCTTTAAATTCAAAAATTCCATCATCTAATAGCTTTCTTCCCGGTGTTCCTTCCACTTGGTATCCCACCAAATAAACCGCTGAAAAAGGATCTGGTAATATTGATTGGATATAATCAATTGCAGTGCCTCCCTTGAGCATTCCAGAGGGAGAAATAATAACTCCGTTAGTGTTTTTAACCTTTGATCTAATTTTAGGTCTAGATACAAATTGTGTTTTCTTTAAGGCTTTTCTAAACATCTTGATATTTTTTATAAAATCTGGGTAATCTAAATATAACATTGATATTTTTCTTGCTAAACCGTCAATAAAAATTTTTCCATTGTAGTTATATTTCTCCAAAATTAGCAATGCTTCTTGAGAGCGTGCAACACCAAAAGCTGGAATCAAAACTCTCCCACCATTATCAGTAATGTTAATTATTTTCTCCACAAATTCTTGTTCTATTTTTTCTCTTGGAGGATGCTTTTTCAGAGCATATGTAGATTCTATGATCAAACTATCTATCTCAGGAATATCAGTAGAATTTGCAGGATTAATTAAATTAGTAATTTGTGAATTAATATCACCTGAATACAAAATTTTTTTATTGTCTACTTCAATCAAAATGGATACACTCCCAGGAATATGCCCTGCGTCAATAAATGTTAAATAAAAATTATTATCTATCTTTTGACGAGTTCCATTTTTTAGAAAAAAGGAATTTTGTTTTAAATAATCCACTTCTCTATACCCAAATGGATAATTATAATTCGAGATTTTAATCATATCTTTTATTAAAACTTCAGTTACCGCTAGAGTAATTGAATTTGTAAAAAATGGAATTGCTTTGGTCTTATATAAAAAAGGTAAAGCACCCGAATGATCGAGATGGCTATGAGTTAAAGCAACAGCTTTTAGATTTTCTATATTTGTTTTATATGGGAGTCTCTCTTCTCCACGAAATCGAATCCCATAATCTAACATGCACTTAGTACCACTTTTAGATTCGATTAAGATAGCACTACGTCCAACTTCTCTACATCCCCCAAGAAATGAAATATTGGCCATTTTTAAATGTCTCTAAGATTATTTTTAGCTTTAAAAGAATTATTATTTACTAAACAAATAAGAAAATAATAATTTTATCAAATACAAAAATCAAAGTTTTAAGGTTATTATTAAGACTTTAAAAATTTTTTATTCTTATACTAAAGTCCAAGAGTTTTAAAAAAAAAAGAAGTTCATAAGAAATAGAAAGGTTATTTTATTTTCTTTATACTATTAGTTATCAAAGCAATGACGTTATTAACATTTTTACCAAAAATCTTTAATATCTCTTCCCAGGTAACCGGAACTTCATCATCTTTCCAACAATCATAATCTGTAGACATAGCCACCGCAGCGTAAGGTATTCCCGCTTCATTTGCCAGGATTGTCTCAGAAGCGATACTCATATTAATCACATCTGCTCCAAATATCCTAAACATCTCTGATTCTGCTCTTGTTGAAAACCTTGGACCTTCAATAGTAACAACTGTTCCTTTTTCATGAAATTTAAGATTAAGTTCCCTTGCTGTTTCAATTAGGATATTTCTTAACTCTTCAGAATAAGGGTATGCCATTGGAGTGTGTTTCATATCTCCAGGGGCAAATTCTTCAAAAAAAGATACTTTTCTGAGCCTAGTGAAGTCAATAAATTGGTCAATAAAAACAAAATCACCTCTACCAATTTGTTCTCTCAAACTTCCGCAAGCTGTTGTTGCTAAGATATGAGTACAGCCTTGATCCTTTAACGCTTGTATGTTAGCCCTATAATTTACTTGTGTTGGTGGAATAGTATGCTCTCTTCCATGTCTTGCTATGAGAATTACATCAACGTCATGAATCTTTCCAAGTTTTAGAGGGGAGGTAGGTTTTCCATATGGTGTGTCAACATCTATATCTCTAGCATCCTTCAAAATATCCGGCTCATCCAATCCAGAACCGCCAATTATTCCAATTTTTAGTTGACCCATTTTTTTTTTTCCATTTAGAGTTTTTTAAATTATAATATTTGAAATTTAATAAATTATTTTTAACCGGTGACTATAATGAAAAAACTTACTAGATAGCAATTCCTATAAAGCTTTAATATAGTATAGATTA
>JAUWHL010000081.1 GCA_030605895.1 Promethearchaeota archaeon
GGGTTTTTCGATTCTGTAATGGATCGAATATCAGAATTTTTCATTTTCTTTGGTCTTATAATTTTTAATTGGAATAATTATTTATGGGATTATATTGATGTGAAACTTATAATTTTTATTTCATATTTAATTTCTTTTATGATTAGCTATTGTAGAGCAAGGGCAGAAGTTTTTTTCAAAGGAGATTTTGATATTGGGTTGATGGCAAGATCTGAAAGGTTATTTTATCTTTTTATAACAATGTTATTCGCTTTTTTCTTTGGCTTTACAGCAGAATTTTTGTTTATTTTTATGTGGCTGGTAATAGGCACATACATTTATAGAGCTGGAAAAATTTTAACCCTAATTAAAAAACTGGAAAATAAGAATAGAAATTGAAGTGTTACGATTAACTATTTTTGCTCAATTCAATTCTAACCCGGTCTCCATCTTTCAAATTGAAAAGATCTCTTAAGTATGGTTTTGCTAAGATTTCTACAATATTTTTTTTATGATGAGTTCTTCTAATCTTTAGAATTGCGCAACTCAGTTTTTTATCTTGATTATCTAAGCGAGATATTGAGCAATTATAACAATCAACAGATCCATAAGTACGACCTTCCTTCTTAAATCCCTCGATTTTAACAGGAATTCGACTTTTCTGATTTTCCTCTAATAAATCATTGTTTAGGTCGCTTAATTGAAGGTTCAATGTACCAAAATAGGGTTTATAGCCTAATTTTTCTTCAAATTGAGCTAAATACTCTGGTATTCTAACATAGTAGCCTCCTTCTCCAATTCCTTCAGTTACTTCACCAACTATCAAGATATCTTGAAGAATCTGTTTTAGATTTTTATACATTAAAATCATTACATCTGCACCTTTTTTAGTTATTCGAATTACTTGTTCTTTCCCTTTAATCTTTCTTTCAATCCAACCCAGATCCTCTAAATCATTAATTCTTCTTGATGCTGTTTGTTGAGATAATTTGAGAATCTTGCTGAATTCGACACTACTTATATGAATAGCTTTTTGACTCCCAATATTTTGACAGAGATGATAAAGAGCAAACCAGTTTGAATAATTTTCCGGAGAAATTTTTTCATTATCTTCCATTTTCAGAACTTACTAATTTATTATTCTTATATCTTTCAATAATTTTTTGTTTGATTAGTCTTGAGCTTTGCAATTCATATTTATTATAATAAGTTTCTAGTCTCCTAACCTCGATATGATCTAAACCCTTTTTTTTAAGTCCATCTTTTAAAAGATCAATACTATATTTCTGATCTGGACCTAAGAGAATAATGTTTGGATTAATTTCTTCAACAGTTTTTAGTGTATCATTGTCAGTTCTTCCTAATCTTGCATCTTTTACATTTTTTAGGTTCTTTATAACCTCTAATCTTTGTTCTTGGGGAATTATTGGACGTTCTCCAGAAAAGAGTTCACGATTTTTATCAGTAGCTACGACTACATATACATCTCCTAATTTTGAAGCTTCATTGATTAGATATATATGCCCAGCATGAATTAGATCAAATGTTCCTGCAACTAGTACACTTTTCTTTACATTGCTCATATTTTATCCACTATTATTTATAGAAATTATATAAATTTAGTTTTACATGTTTTTTTCAAAACATCTTTTCAAATCATCCATTTGTATCGCTAGAGAAATATCTCCTCTTGTTTTCTCGATTATATTTCTTGCAACATCTACTTTACGCCTTAAATCTTGAGTTAATGAGGAGGGGTAATCAATAGTAAATAAATACGTATAAATCTCATCCATATTTTCCAAAATTTCATTCAAATCTTCAACTTGGGAATTTCTAATGTTATCCAATGCATATCTTCGTAATTCTCCAATTACATCTGCTAAACCTAAAATAAAATTTAAAGGACTAATTTTTAATTCTAAAGGTGTTGGAATATTATTTTTTGAAATTATTGAATAAAATATAATTGATTCTGCATATTCTTGCTCAGGAGTTTTTAAGTATTTGAAAAAAACACCAAGATTTTTATTTACTAATTTTACCAAACTCTGATGCTTTATTTTAATACTATTAACTTTTTCTTGAAATTTATCAAACTCTTTTCTATGAATATTTTTTATTGCAATACTGCAATCTCTAATTATATTACGAGCCAATTTTAATATTTCTTCTCTATCTTGATATAATATCTCTAAAAACTCGGATATTTCTGAGACAGCTTTTTTAAGATTCATAATAACAGAATTAAATTTTAGTAATAATTAATTTGAATTTTGAATATAATTATATATCAAAATTATGTAAAATATTTAGAATTTATTATAACGTATTGGCTAACTGACTAAAAAATGGATTTATCATGAAAATCTTATTAATTCATTCAGAAGATGTGGAAGTTGTCAAGAATAAAGAAGCTACAAGCAACCCACAAGAGTTTGCTGACGATATTATAAAAATGGAAGGCTTAATTCTTGTTTGTTTTGTCTCTGTTGAAGATCAAGATACATATGATACTGATTTAATATCTAAACAAGGCGCTAATGAAATAGAAGCTGCAATATTACAAATTACAGGTTTTCCCGAACGTGTAAGAGAAAAAAATGAGGAAATAAGAGAGTTCAATAGAAAGCTTGAAAAAGGTGAAGTAAAAGGAAAACCAAAGAAAATTTTTGAACTTATTAAGGATCGAGATATGTACCGTGTTGATAAAGTTCTTGTTTATCCTTGGGCGCATCTAAGTAAATTTCTTAGTAAGGAAGAAAATGCAATGGAGGTTTGCCCGAAAATAGTTGAAAAATTAAAGGAGAAAGGCATAACTTCAAAGTTTTCCCCCTTTGGATGGTATAAATCGTTTAAAATAAATTGTCTAGGTCACGAATTAGCAGAAATGTATAGGGATGTTAAACTAGCTATTAAACCAGAGGAACAAGTTAAAAACTCTTTATTTAAAGTAATTACTCCATCTGGAAAAGAAATTGATTTACATTTTGATGAAGATCAGAGGTTTTTACCGCCAACGGAGATTAAGGACAAAGATTTTCATTTATTCTTAAATTCTGAATTAGGTTTAAGATTAATTAAGAAAGCAATAGAACCAGTTCATTTAAAAGTGATGAAAGAGTTTGAGCTAGTCGATTTTGATCCGAATACAGACTCCGGAAATTTAAGGTGGTACTCCAAGGGAGTGATCATGAAAAATTTAATAAAAAATTTCATAGAAGATAGACTAATTGATTTTGGGGCGATTCTTATTGATACTCCTGTCATGTATACCGTAAAAAATAAAAAATTGACCGCTCAAACTGCTCGGTTTCCCGCAAGGAGTTATTGGGTTGAATCTGGAAGTAATAGATATATCTTAAGATATGCTTGTGATTTCCTTTTATTCGATTTATTTTCTCAAATGAATTTAAAACCACATTATTTTCCTTTACGAGCATATGAATATGAACAATATGCATTTAGACGTGAGTTAGAAGGTGAATTAAGCGGCTTAAGAAGATTACGCACTTTTATAATGCCAGATATGCATACAATGTGTAAAGATATAGATACTTCTATTGATGAGTTTAAAAAGCAATACGAATTAATTAAAAGCTTGGAAAGAGATTTAGGGATAAAATCCTATGTTATATTTAGAGTTACACAGGAATTTTATAAGGAAAATAAGAGCTGGATCATTGATTTAATCAAATCAGAAAAAAATCCTGCATTATTAGAACTTTGGGAAGACAGATATTATTATTATATACTTAAATTAGAAAGAAATGTTCTTTCTGCTCACGGTAAAAGTGCGACATTAGCAACTAATCAGATAGATGTAGAGAGCTCATTAGAATTTATGATTGATAATGATGGAGTAAAAAGGCAGAAATATAATATTTCTTTCATAGACACTGATGGTCAATTAAAACATCCAATAATTCTTCATAACTCTCCAACTGGTGCGATAGAAAGAGTTTTATGGGGGTTAATTGAATCTGCCATTAGAAATAAGGATAAACTTGTTCCGGGGTTTAAAACATGGTTATCTCCAATACAGGTCCGAATAATAACTGTGAGTAATGAACAGAACGAATATGGTGAAAAATTACTTAAAATCATCAATGGGGAAGAATTTCGAGCAGATTTTGATGATCGAGAAGAAACTATAGGAAAGAAAATCAGACAATCTGAAATTGAGTGGATACCATATACAATAATTATTGGGAAAAGAGAGCAACAGAATCAAACAATTTCTATTAGAAAGAGATTGATTGGTGAACCATTTGGTCCAAAAAGACAAACATCCGAGCAATTAAACGATGTTAAATTAGATAAACTTTTAGAATTACTAGAAGAAGATACAAGAAATTTCCCAAAATACAAACTTCCCAAGCCATTCAGGAAATTCAGTACAAAAATTTATTTCAGAAAATAAGCACAAATTTTATTTGATATGACAATTAAAGCAATTGTATTTGATTTAGGAGGAGTTGTATTAGATTTAGATTTTTCTAATTTTTATAACAGGATTATAACGCAATCACCACTAAATAAACCTCAAACACCAATAATGTTAGAATTTTTTAGACAATCTGATATATACCATCAAGGAAATATGTCTGATAAGGAGTTTTATCAACTTGCTTGTGATCTCCTCCAAATTGTTATGTTAAACCAGTCTGAGTTTTTTAATGCTTTTAATAGTATTATATCTGGTTTTAATCCAGAAGTAGTAGAAATAATAAGACAAATC
>JAUWHL010000300.1 GCA_030605895.1 Promethearchaeota archaeon
AAAATCAATACCTCTGATTGCTTCTGAAAACATCACCAGTCCCGCTGTAGATGAAGCTTGTGCCTCTGATTTCTCACATCGATATGCAGAAGGATGGAGTGGGCAAAGAGTCTATGCAGGATGCAAATATATAGACCAAATCGAAGATATTTGCATGGAACTTACAAAAGAATATTTTAGATGTATTCATGCCGATGTAAGACCTATATCGGGAGTTGTAGCGAATTTAGTCATGTATAATGCATTTACTTCTGATAATAATGGTAAAATGTGTTGTATGTCTATTGTTCGGGGTGGTCATATCTCACATGGTCCCAGATTTGCCAAAAGTGGGAGAGAAATATTTGGTACAGCAGGAACAACAAGAGGAATAAAAGTTGAGTATTTAGCATTTGATAATGATGAAATGAATCTTGATATTGACGCATCTGCTAAAATTATTAGAGAGTTTCAACCTGAATTACTCTTATTTGGTGGTTCAGTATTTTTATTTCCACACCCAGTTAAAGAACTTAGTGAAATCGGAAAAGAAGTTGGTGCAAATATTGGGTATGATGCAGCACATGTAAGTGGCTTAATTGGTTCTGGGTACTTCCAAGATCCTTTAAGAGAAGGAGCAGATGTTATGACTATGAGTACTCATAAAACACTTCCAGGACCTCAACATGGTACTTTAGTTTCAAATAGGGAGGATTTGATCGAGACTCTGAGATCTTGCGCTTTTCCAGCCTTGTTATCTAACCATCATTTGCATAATGTTGCGGGATTGGCAGTGGCTTTAGCAGAAATGCTAGAGTTTGGAAAGGAATACCATAAAAAAGTTATTGAAAATGCAAAAGCCCTTGGACAAGCTTTATCAGATATAGGAATGAAAGTATTGATGGAACATAAAGGTTTTACAGAATCTCATCAAATCGCAGTTGATATAACAAACTTTGAGAAAACTATAGGATTAGGTGGAGATATTGAGAAATTATTAGAAGAATCAAACATTATCCTTAATCGTAATCTTTTACCTTATGATATCGCAGAAGGAAGACATTATCAGAACCCAGGTGGATTGAGGTTGGGAACATCCGAAATTACTCGATTAGGAATGGGTAAAAGTGAAATGGTTGATATTGCTGAATTTTTTAAAAAATTGCTAATTGATAAGAAGGACCCTAAAAAAATAAAAAATGAAGTAATAGAATTTCGAAAAGATTTCCAAGAAATAAAGTATTGCTTTCAATCTCCAAGTAAAGCTTATGAATATTTGAAGTTTTATTAATAATATTTGCTCTTATTTTTTCTTTAGAATAATAAAACTTATCTTAGACGATTCATTTAAGACTTATTATAATTTTGAGTTAATTGAAGATCATGAGTCTAGAGATACTTGAAAAAACTGATCATAATCTTAAGTTTATAGTAGAAGGAATCTCAATTGAGATGGCAAACGCGATTCGTAGAATTATTATTTCTGAAATGCCAGTTATGGCTGTTGATGAGGTTATCATTCTTAAAAATGATAGTCCATTATATGATGAGATAATTGCTCACAGGTTGTCAATGATCCCTTTAACGACTGATTTAAATGTATATAAACTTCCACGAGATTGCGAATGCGGTGGATATGGGTGTCCACTTTGCCAAGTTTCTTTAACATGTGAAGTTACTAACACATCAAACCATCCAATGGAGATTTATTCGGGTGATTTAAATTCTAACGATCCTCAAATAATCCCTGTTAATCCCAATATTCCATTAGTTAAAATTGATAAGAATGATAAAGTGATAATTGAAGCCTATGCTGTATTAGGCTTGGCAAAGGATCACGTCAAGTATCAAGCTATTTCAAATATCTTGTATAGATTTTATCCTCAAATCGATTTTGACAATAGTAAATGTACCAAATGTCCAGATAAATGCATAGTGTCAAGAATGTGTCCTGAAAAATTATATGATTTTTCAAACAAAAAATCTCCAATTTTAATAGAAGATTATTGGAAGACATGTACATTATGTAATTCCTGTGAGAATGATTGCCCTGAGAAGGCTATAAAAGTAGGGTGGAAAGAAAAAACTTATATTTTTTCAATTGAGAGTGATGGAGTTCTTCCTTTTGATGTTATCATAAAGAAGACTTTTGAGGTTTTCTTGGAGAAAATAGATGAATTCATTGAAAAACTTGAAGAAGTAGAGATAGAATCGTGAATTATCATAAAATTATTAAAATATTAAAAATTTCAGATATCAGATTTATTGGTGGTTGTAAGTCATGTCTCATAGAATCTTAGGTCCAAGTAATTATTACATTAGAAAATTAATAAGAACCTTATGGAAAACAAAGATAAATATCTGGAAGACTATATCAAAGAAATTAAGCGGACCAAGAAGAAACAGAGTTAAAGCAAATTTATACCGTATTAACAAGAAAACAAGCAAAGATGAAGTAATCGTCATTCCTGGAAAAGTTTTAGGGATGGGAGAATTGGATCATAATCTAACAATTGCGTGTTTAGAGTATTCAAAATCCGCAAAAAAGAAAATCGAATCATCTGGGAGTAAATTATTGACAATTGAAGAATTATTAGAACTGAACCCTAAGGGCAGTGGGGTTAAGGTTTTTTATTGAAATTTGAAATATCTTACAAGAAGTGAAAATCTTATGGTTATTGAATATCAATTATATGACGCAACAGACAAAATATTAGGTCGCTTCTGTTCACAAATTGCGAAAAGAGCTTTATTAGGCGAGTATATAGTAATAATTAATGCGAAAAATGCAATTATTAGTGGAACTAAAAGAAACATTCATGAAAAGTATTTAGCAAGATTAAATATTTCAACAGCAACAAATCCTCGTAGAGGTCCATTTCATAATAGAAGACCAGATACTTTTATGAGAAGAGTTGTGAAACAAATGTTACCAAGAAAGAAACTACGAGGAAAGGAAGCTCTTAAAAGAGTAAATATCTATATATCAGATATTCCAGAACGATTTAAGAGCAGGTATCAAAAATTAGTGCCTACTGAAATTTATAATGCAGATAAAAAGCGACTTTCATATTATAACAAGTTTATTACTTTAGATAATTTATGTCAACGAATAGGTTGGAAAAAAACCGAGATAGAGGCTTAAAAAAATGTCAGTGAAAGTAATCCAAGCATCAGGAAAAAGAAAGACTGCGATTGCAAGAGCTGTGTTAAGGCATCCAGCTAAAGGTCAAATAAAGATAAACAACGTACCTTTAAAATTATATGAACCAGAAATCGCTCGATTGAGGATTCAAGAAGTACTTGAGATAATAAATCATCCAAAAATAGAGAAATGCGATATCAATGTCAGTGTTAAAGGTGGTGGAGTAATGGGGTGCGCCGATGCCGTACGAATGGCAATTGCTAAATCTATTAACAAATTAATTGGAACGAAAACTATTGAAAAAAATTTTAGAGAATATGATGATTCTCTTTTGAGCGGTGATTCGAGACGGACAGAACCTAAGAAATTTGGGGGAAAAAAGGCTAGGTCTCGAAGACAAAAAAGCTTCAGATAATGTTTCAAGAGAGAAAATCAAATATTATCTATTTGGGCTCCTAATTCTTTTAAATCTTCAAAAAAGGAAGGGTATGAATCTTTTACAATTTCACTATTTTCAATTTTCGAACTTGAATCTGCATATAACGCTGCAATGCTACAAGCCATAGCAACCCTATGATCATTATTATGATTTATTGTAATTCCATTTAGTTTATCACAATGATATATTGTTAATTTATCATCTTCTTCAATTACTTTGACACCCATTTTACGCAATTCTCGAGCCATAGCAGAAATTCTGTCAGTTTCTTTTAATCCTAGATGAGAAACATTATAAAGTATAGTTTTTCCTTCCGCAAAAGCTCCAATAATCGATAAAATCGGAAATAAATCAGGAATATCTGTACAATCAATTTCATTCCCTTCGAGGGGATGGTTTCTAATATCTCCAGTTATAACTATTCGGTCTTCTTCTTCTTCAATTTTTATATTAGCTCCCATTTTTCTTAAAATTTCAATTATTTTTTTATCTCCTTGAGAATTCTTAATACTCAGATTCCTTAGAATTATGGAAGATGGCTTTTTAGATAACACTGCCGCTGCAAAAATAAATGCTGCCGAAGAAAAATCTCCTGGAATAGTAAATGACTGAGATCTATAAGTCTGATCATTTGTTATGTAGAATTTCCCAATTTCAAAATTAGCTTGAATATTAATTCCGAATGTTTCTAATACATCTAGAGTTATATCAACAAAAGGTTTAGAGACTAATGGAGTTGTAAGAGCGATTTCAATATAATCCTTATTCTCACATTTTAATTGAGGGCATAATATTAACAACGAAGTTATAAATTGTGAACTTAAATCTCCCTGAATCTTAATTTTATTACATAAAACTTTTTTACGTTTGATTTTAAGTTTACCATCCGATAGTTTAAAAACAGCTCCTAACTGTTCGAGTGCTTCGAGGAGAGGTAGGATTGGTCGTTTAAGTTTAAAAAAAATTCCCTTTAAATTAAGTCCATCTTTAAATAATAAACTTAAAGCACAAAAAATTCTTATAGTTGTTCCAGAGTTTCTACAATCTAGAGCTTTTTTATATGACTTAAAAGAGTCTTGGCTACTTTTAACAATATATGTATTATCAGATTTTTCTAGGATTTTAACCCCTAAAGATCTTAAGACATTCATTGTAACTTCAACATCTCCGCTTGTTAAAGGATTTTTAATTATAGAAATGCCATCAGCAAGGCTAGCGGCTATAAATGCTCTATGGGAATAACTTTTAGATCCCTGTGCAATGATTTCACCATTCAAACTGTTTGTTATTGGATTTATTTTAAGATTCATTATAAAATAAATAGAAAGTTATAGATATAATATTAATTAAATAATCTTGTAGTACAATTATATTATATTTCCTCAAAAGAAGTGAAAGTTGTGGATAATTCATTTGGAACTATCTTTAGAATAACTTCATTCGGAGAAAGTCATGGTGATGTACTAGGAATTATATTAGATGGTGTGCCAGCAGGATTAAATTTTGATTTAGAAGTTATCCAGGATGAACTTGATAAAAGAAGACCTGGTCAATCATATTTAACAACAACACGTTTTGAGAAGGATAGGGCTAAAATATTATCTGGTGTTTTCAATAATAAAACAACGGGAGCACCTATTTGTTTGATAATTGAAAATAAAGATATTGATTCATCATTTTATGAAAATCAAAAAGAATTCTTACGACCTTCCCATATGGATTATTCTGCTTTAAAAAAATATGGGGGATATTCTGATTATCGAGGTTCAGGAAGGTTTTCTGGGAGAATAACAGCAGGATTTGTTATGGCTGGTGCTATTGCAAAACAAATATTAAAAAAATATGGTATAATAATATTTGCTTACACAAAAAGCATTGGAAATATTGTAGATGATGAGAATCCTCCTATAAATGATTTAGAAAAACTAATTGAGATAAGAGAGAAGTCTCTTGTAAGAGCAATTAATCAAAAAAAATCAAAAACAATGGAAGAATTGATTGAAGGTGTAAAAATTCAAAAGGATTCTATTGGAGGGACGATAAAATGCATTATTTCAAATTTCCCTGCAGGTAAAGGAGGACCGATTTTCAATAGTATCGAGTCAAATATAAGTAGAGCAATGTTTGCGATTCCGGCAATAAAAGGTTTAGAATTTGGAGCAGGTTTTAAAGCATCTAAAATGAAAGGTTCTGAACATAATGATCCATGGTTTGTGAAAGATGGGATAGTTCAGACAATTAAAAATGATGCCGGGGGAATAATAGGGGGAATTTCTACAGGAATGCCGATTGAATTTACAGTTGTGGTTAAACCTACTTCTTCTATAGGAGTTCCTCAAAAAACTGTAAATATTAAGACAATGGAAAATGTAGAAATTGAATTTTCTGGTCGTCATGATCCATGTATAGTACCAAGAATAGTACCCGTCGTAGAGGCTATGACAGCAAACGTTTTATTAGACTGTTTATTAATTGATGGCTATATACCCAGGATTTTTAATAAATAAAGTAAAGGCTTTAATAATGAATATCATTTTATCAGTAACTTCAAATAAAAAAATAAAAATCATCAATAATTTTTAGAGCATAATAAGAAGCAAATTATCATGCCTTCATCAGAACAAGAAAAATTCATAGAAGAAGTTACGAAATTAGTAGATAGATGGTCTTCTAAACTGTGTGCTTATTGTAATGATGGAACATTGGTTTCAATTGATGGAATGCTTGATTTTAAATGTAGTAAATGTGGGAAAACTATGAATCCAATTGAATATTTGAGAGAAATCGCCAATTTAGTTTTTAAATATAGAGAAAAGCTAACAAATCCTAAAAAACTTCACAATATTGATTAGTAAATTCTTAATAAATTTGAAAAATTTTGCTTTTTTAATACAATCTTTATAATCAATTAAGTTTATTTCTTAGGTATTAAAAATGAAATTACCAATTACAGCTGCTTTAATAGGGGCTGGAAGGAGAGGGAATGTTTATGGAAAGTATGCTACAAAGAATGAAAATAAGCTAAAATTTGTTGCTGTAGCAGAACCTATAAAATCAAGACGTGAAAGTTTTGCAAATATACATAGCATCCCTGCTAATAGATGTTATGAAAGCTGGGAAGATTTACTTTCAGAGGACAAATTTGCGGATGCTGCTTTTATATGTACTCAAGACCAAATGCACACTGCGCCTACTTTGTTAGCACTAGATAAGGGATATCACGTTCTATTAGAAAAACCTATGGCTCACACACTAGAAGATTGTATAAAAATTGTTAAAAAAGTGGAAGAGACAGGAAAATTATTAGGGGTTAGCCATGTTCTAAGATATACTGGTTTTTTTTCAACTATATATGAGATAGTAAGAAAAGGACTTATAGGAGATATTGTTAATATTTCTCATAGGGAAAATGTAATGTGGTATCATTATGCACACAGTTTTATTAGAGGTCCTTGGGCTAATATAAAAAAATCTTCTCCAATGATATTAGCAAAATGTTGTCATGATTTTGATTTACTTTTTCATATGGTTGGTTCACTTCCAAAGAAAATAAGTTCTTTTGGAAGTTTAATGCATTTCAAACCTGAAAATGCACCAAAAAATGCTCCAGAATATTGTCTAGATGGATGTCCTGCTAAAGATAAATGCCTATATTACGCTCCAAGAATATATATTGATATTATCCCCCAAATTCAATTTATGGAAAAAAGTGATAATAAGTTTTTAAAGATATTAGGGAAGTTAAGAAAGAACCATGTGAATTTCTTAACATGTATCTCTAAATTAATACCTCTGTTAAGAGATTTAAGGTATTATAAAGATTTTCCAATTTATTATTTATATACAGGGCAAAAAGAAGACTATTCTGACGAAGGAAAAGCTAAAATTTTGAAAAAGAGTCCCTATGGTAGATGTGTATATCATTGTGATAATGATGTAGTAGACCATCAAATAGTAAATATCGAATTTGAAAATGGAGTTACAGCTAATTTAACAATGCATGGTTTCAGTGAGCGTGAAGGTCGTACATTAAGAATTGATGGAACAAAAGCAACTTTGATAGGAGATTTTCACATTAGTGGTGAGAAAATCATATTTTATGATCATTTTTCTGGAAAAGAAACACTTGTTTATGCGAAAAAATTAACACGTGAGTCTGGTGAGCATGGTGTAGGAGATTTTGAACTCATAGATAATTACATTGAATCGCTTATTAATAAAGAAAAAACTCAACCTTTAACAAATGCATGGGAGACAGTTGAGAGCCACTTAATGGCTTTTGCTGCTAATGAATCGCGTTTAAAAGGAACAGTTATTGATATGGATGAATTTCGCAAAAAGGCATACAAATCAGGATGATTTTAACAAAAAGAAATAATATTTGAATAGAAAAATTTTAGGTAATTTTATTATAATTGATATCATAAAATATCTTATAGTTAAAACCAAAATTTGGATAACTTTACTAGAATGGATAATATAGACACTTCAAAACAATTTATTGAATTTTATAAGAAAAAAGGGGACTATTTGGTGTCTCTTTCGGAAAATCATTTTAAGAACATAGAATATCGTAAATGTCTTGAATTGTTAAATCAAGCCTATAGTATGTATATGAAGGGGAGTTATACTGAACTTGCTGAAAAGACAAAGCAAAGGTTCTTGGAAATTAAAGAAAAATATTTTCATAAGTGAAATTTTAATCAAATTCTAAGGTTTTGTTTAATCTTTTTTCAATATCTTCAATATGAGAACCTTGCCAATAGATTTTTTTACATTGAAGATTTGTGCATTGATAAAACTCATTATAATTATTATATGTATCTTTTAAAACAATATCTTTTATAGAAGATTTAGACATAACTCTATTTAAGGGTGAATTACAAATTGAGCATCGTGCGTTTTTAATATTAAATTTAAAAATCAACCCAAATTCCTTATTAAGTTGATGAAGGTAATTATATATTCCTTCTCCTCTAAGGAAGATACTTTTATCTTTATGTTTCTTATACAACGGATAGTCCTTAGTAATGATCATCCTTTCATTTTTAATGGCATAGTCTATTAATTTTTCATCAGGAACAGGATCTATCTTAAAATAATCTATTAAATCATTTGCATAGATTGCATCAAATCCAAAAATTCTAAGGAATCGTGCTAATTTGCCTAACATTGAATCTATTAAAAATTTCATATTGAAGCTTTTATTAACCATATTTAGATTAAATATATTTAAAGCATCTAATAAATTATATAATTGAAATTTTATCAAAAAAAACCAAATAAAAATTTAAATGGAAGCTAAAGAATTAATGGAAAAAGCAGTAAGATTCCATGGACATATCTGTCCTGGTTTAACAATTGGTGTGTTAGCTGCTAAATATATGTTAGACCAAGGGTATGCTTATTCTCCTAATGAAGAATTAGTAGCCATTGTTGAAAATGATAACTGCAGTGTTGATGCTCTTCAAGCAATATTAGGGACAACATTCGGTAAGGGAAATCTTATACATAAAGATTATGGTAAGAATAATTTCACTTTTTATGATAGGAGAACAGAAAAGGGTGTAAGACTATCTATAAAAATTAGGAAATCTCGTGATAAAAAGTTAACGAGAGATGAAAAAGTTCAATTTTTATTAAATTCAAAGCCAGAAGATATATTTAATATAAATGATATTGATTATAATCCTCCGGGATTAGCTCAAATTGAAGAATCTAGACCCTGTGAATTATGCGGAGAAATTACTATGGTTAGTCGACTTATGATATATAATAATTCTGAAATGTGTATCCCTTGTTATAGGAAGACGAGAAAATAGGAGGAGAATAAAAATTAATTCTTTTAGTTTATTATTATGAATTGAACTTCACAGTACAATTTTGCTTGTTAGTTTATCTTTTGTATTTCTTAATAATGATGTTTATGAAAGATTATGATTGATAAAAAGGATAAAATAATGGATGGAGCAGGTCCTTTTTTTTTTGAAGGGAATAAAATTGGAATTAGGATAATACATGGGGGCGGGGGAGGAACTTGTGCTGATTTGAAACCTCTAGCGGAAGATTTGTATAAGAAAGGCGGATATACTATTAGCGTTCCGTTGCTCCCCGGGTTTGGAACTAAACCTGAAGATTTAAAAAATATAACTATTGAAGAATGGAAATCTGCTTTAGATGAAGAATTGACTATATTAAAGGATAGATGTGATAAAATTATTGTAGGGGGGCATTCTATGGGGGGAATTTTAACTTTGATTTTGGCGGCTAATTATAATTTGGATCTTATTTTTACTATTAGCGCTCCAGTAGGAGTTCAGACATCTCTAATTCATTTAGTTCCTTTTTTTAAAATTTTTGTTAAATATCACAAGATAAATTCGGAACAATTTAAAAAAGATACAAATGGAAAATGGATTGGTTATAATAAAATTCCTGTAAATATTGGAATAAAAATAAAGAAATTAATGAAAGATATGAAGAAATCTTTATACATGGTAAATTGCCCAACTTTATTATTTCAGGGGAGACTAGATTCTGAAATTAAAAAAAGAAGTATGGATTACATTTTCAGCAATATCGCTACAAAAGATAAGAAGAAAATTTGGTTAGAGCAGAATTCCCATCCAATATTAGACAGTCCAGATCATAATCAAATCGTTTCAGAAACTTTAAATTTCATTAATGAAAATTGTCCTTAAATTATTTATTTATAATTGAATTACTTAAAATATCGAAGAGTAGATTAATTAACACATTTACATTAAGTTAAATAGAAGAGGAAAAACTTATGATTAAGAGTATAGAAAAGGGACATACTTTATTGGTTAAAGGTCCAGCAAGAATAACATTATTAGAAGGGAAAATTGATGTTTTTGGAAAGATTTATCTCCCAGAAAAAGAAACCTCATCCGAAAAAACTGAAGATAAAAATTTTATAATAGTCCCAGGTGCCCAAGTTTACCCTCTATATACAATAGATGATTCAAAATTAGATGTTTATACTAATTTTGAAGAAAATCTTAAAGAAATTGAAGAAAATTCAATATCTCCTAAATGGATTGAAATTAAAGATGCTATTATTAAAGAGATGACCCAAAACCCTAATAAGCCTTTAAAAATGATGGTTTTAGGAATAAGTAGCGGAAAAACCACATTTATCAAATATTTAGCAAATAATTTTCTTAAAGTAGGACTAAAGGGGGGATATCTAGATTCTGATTTAGGGCAGCAAATTATACATATTCCCACAACGATTAATATTGGCACAATTAGTGATAATATCGTTTCAAGTGAAGATATCAAGTCTGAAAAAACAGTATTTATTGGCGCAACTTTTCCTAAAGGAAATAATAAATATATTGTCTCTCTTTCATGTAGGGATTTAATTTCTGATTATCTTAAACAGAATGAAGATCATAATTTTGTATTAATTGATACAGATGGATGGATAAAAACTGAAACGGGAATTCTATATAAAAACTTTTTTATTAAAT
>JAUWHL010000194.1 GCA_030605895.1 Promethearchaeota archaeon
AATCCTTGGGAATTGATCTCATAGGATTTGCCCCTATTGATGAGAATTTAATTTTTGAAAATGATTATGTAGGTGGAATCCAATTTTTATACGAAAATGGAATTGTTTTGGGTATGGAAATGGATTGCGATGCAATAAATAGTGCGCCAAACCCTCCAGCTGGTTTAGAATCATTAAGAATATATGCAGAATTAGGTATAGCTACGAATGAGTTAACTGATTTTATTCGTTCTAAAGGGTATAAAGCAATTGCTTGTCATCCGTTAGGAGGGCCTATTCTTTATCCTGCAATGGCAGTTAAAGCAAAATTAGGAAAAATGGGAAAACAAGGGCTTTTAATAACAAAAAAATTTGGACCTCGACAAAGACTGTCAATGATTGCGATAAATGCTGATCCCCTCCCGGAAAATACAAGCGAAGATGTTGAAATTTCAGAATATTGTGAAAAGTGCAGAAGATGCATTCATTTTTGTCCAGTGAATGCAATTTATGAAGAACCAATTGTAAAACCTAATGGGATAACGACTCGAATTGATAGTGATAAATGTTTTGAATATTTTTATGAAACTACTGGGTGTTCGGTCTGTATTGAAACATGTCCTTTTCATAAAATTGGATATAAAGTTCTTTATTATCGACAGATATAAGAAACCTTACGTTTTGAGAAAAAAGTATAAAAATGACGAAAATCTCTTTAAAGGTAAAAAAATTATAGATTGAAGTAAATAGAATCTTTATTTTTTCCCTTAATTATATTTTTCCATTACTAAAAATATGATTTTTAACAAAAATTTTTTAAAATAATAGATTAAGTTATCGCTAAAATAAAAAATGAAAAATAAAATTAGATTTTAATAAACAAATAGAATTTTTCTATCTGTTTTTCGAGTTTAAATAAATTATTTCTTGTTATAACTTCTAAAATCTCATCTTTTTTAGTGTGGTGATCATCAAATCCTAGCTTACCTCCATTTTTTAAGACACGATGCCATTCTTTCAGAATCCTTTCCTTATCTGTTATATCATGCAAAACATCAAAACACATAACCACATCTATACTTTGATTTTTTAAAGCCGTATCACAATCCGTTTGAATTGTTTTTATATTGTATAAATTTTTCTTAGCTGCCTTTTTCTCTACTTTCTTAATTGCTAAGGGATGAATGTCCACAGCATACACCTTCCCAGATTCACCTACTACTTCTGCAGCAATGATAGTATAGCTACCAGAGCCACATCCATAATCCAACACTTTATCTCCAGAATTAATCTCTGATTTATTGATCTTTATCTTAGGTGAATGAAATATATCACGAATTAAAAAAAAGTAAGACATAAACCTAAAATCTAAATTGCTTTGAGTTCTATTTACTGTCTGTTTACTCATTTAATCTTTCCCTCCTTTATTATTATCTTCAGGTTTGAATACATGAAACATTCTCATTGCAATTTTCTCTAATTGATCCTCTTTAACTAGCCCTAATCCTTTATCAATGTCTCCAAAAACTAACATTTTATCTCCTGGTTGTATATCAAATGTTTGCCGTGCTGCAGCAGGGATGGTAATTTGTCCTCTCTCTCCTACTGTTACAGATCCATAGAATAAACTTTTTCTCCTATGTCTAGCCATATTTCTTGGTCTTTTTTTTGCCATTTCTTATCACAGTGTATCATACTTTTCATGTAATACATGTAATACATGTTTTTCATATATATTTAAATCTTCGCATTTAATACCTCCCTCTTTATATTTCTATTTCTAAAGACTTTTTTAAAAAAATTGATTATACTATGTGTTAATTATTAAATAAAGAATGATAATGACACATCATATTTCCTTAAAGAATAAAGAAGTTATAATATTTGATCTAGATGGTACAGTTGTACACTTAGTAGCTGATTGGATGTCTTTAAAAAAGAAATTAGTTGATATGTATAAAAAAATCTACAATGAAGATTGTTCATTTGACAGTGTGTCTGCTTGTCTAAGTAATATAGTAGAAAAAAGCGATTTTGATATTTTAGAGAATTTTTTTGATATAATCCGCCAATATGAGGTAGATAACATAGAAGAGAACAAACCTATTGAAGAAACAATCTTCTTTATCAATAATTTAGAACTATTTGGAGTAAAAAACAATACTAAATTAGCAATTCTGTCGTTAAACACAAGATTGACGATAATAGAATCTTTAAAATTAGCAGACGTCCTAGATAAATTTAATTATTTAGTAGGTAGGGAAGATGTAAGGAAATGGAAACCAGATCCCGAAGGAATATATAAAATTCAAGATCATTTTGGAATAAAAAAAGAAGAAATGATATATTTTGGAGATTTAAAGAAAGATGTGTTAACTGGTAATAATGCGGGTATTGAAGCTTACTTTATAGATGATTTAATAAGACTTGTAAATAAAAAAAAAATTAACTAAATAAAAAGTAAACCTCTTATTTCATTCAATTCTATACTTTTGAAAAATTAAAGACCTTGTCTTCCTTCTCAATAAATTTAAATAATCCAATACTAGTAATTTTGTCGATTATTTCTTCATCTTTAAAATGGTGATCATCTACTGACAGCCATCCATTATTCTTTAAAACCCGGTGAAGCCCTTTTAAAATACTCTCTGGATCTGATAGATTATGGTAAATATCTAATAATAAAACAACATCGATAGAGTTACCTTCTAATTTTGTATCACAATTAGTTAAAATTGTTTCAATGTTTTTTAGTTCCTTCTCTCTTGCCCTCTTTTCAACCTCTTTAATTGCTAAAGGATGAATATCCACCGCATAGACTTTTCCTGTGTTGCCGACTACTTCTGCTGCCGCAATTGAATAACTCCCAGGACCACAACCGTAATCTAATACAATATCGCCTTCTTTTATTTTAGTTCTCTCAATTTTATTAAGGGGTGGATATTTTTTATCACGTTGTTTAAAATGTTTTAGCATAAACTTGAAATGTGTTTTACTCATTGGCTTATCTTTTCTTATTTTTTCTGGAATCACTAACACCTCTATTTAATATAAAAGCAAAAAAAGAAAAAATTGAATTTTACATAAAAGTGATTATAACGTTATATCTCTTAATTTTGGATTCTGTTAATGCTTTTCCTAAGGGGGTTAAAGAAACAATATCATTGCTTTTAATTTTTAGTGAAGTCAACTTAATATTTGGATCCTTCAGTGAAGGCATATATGGATTCCAATATATTTCTTTTGTCATTGGATTAGTTATCATCCACAATTCTGAATCTAATTCATATCCTGTTATTTTCATAGCTTCAAAAATATAACCAACATCAGCATCAAATGGGACTACAATTTGTACACTTTCTTCTCCTTCTATTTTTCCACAAGCGAGACAATCCTCTCTTTTTATTATATTTAGATGATCAAATTGACCGTATATCCCATTATAATTTACATAAGGGGGATCCATTGGAGCCCCAATATTTCTCCCATTAACTCTAAAAAGAAGTTTTAATGCTTCTTGAGATTGGATACTGGCAATAACAGAGCTAACAGTTTGTATTGCAGCTATCTTATTTCCAAGAATGTTTTCCATTTCTTCAAATTTATAATCTGGTCCAAATGTTTCTTCAATATTTTTTTTCCATTCATTAATTTCTTCTTCTGACAAAGCTTCTCGCTTTTCTGGGGTAAGATTTTCATCAAGGACACGCTTTCTTAATTTGTCCAATTCTACTTGTGCTAAATCTTTCAACTTAAGAACCTCATCATTTAAATTAAGGTCTGGTTTATTGCCATATTTCTTTTCAAATTCTACCTCAGCTTTTATAACACAATGATTTCTATTACGCGGTAAGCCTTTTAAGGTGCATGCTGCTACGAGTTTATCATCAGCGGGAGGTATTGGTACTAAACATCTATAACATGGAGTTATGTCTAATAATTCAGGAGCATGTTTCCAATCAAAAACCATTTCAATCTCTTTTCTAAATTTTTGCTCTAATGGTGTAATTTTTTCTGCTTTAATATTTTCAATTTCTTCTTCTAATTCTTCAATTTTTCTCTGCGCTTCGAAATATTCGGGGTATTCAATTTCGGTTATTTCCCAAAGCCTATTTTCGACTAAATTATCGATCTCTTTTTCTCTATCCTTATACTGCAATCCAGAACCCTCAGGAATAACTATTTGCACATGACCCTCAAAAGCATGCGTAGCTCCTTCGACCATTGGTTTTTTAATTCTTAAACAGATCTTATTTAAATCCAACCTTGCGTTAAAATTATCTAAAGCACCTACTACTATATCTGCTTCTTCGTAAACAGCCATTGGTAATTTTTGGAGTTTTTCAAAATAATAATCAATTTTAAGATATGGATTCCATTCTAATAACCTTTCTGCTGCCACTTCAGCTTTACCTCTCCCTTCATCTCCAGGTCTAAAGAGCATTTGACGTGATAAATTAGACGTT
>JAUWHL010000322.1 GCA_030605895.1 Promethearchaeota archaeon
AAATCGGAATAGATGGAGCATTTTTTATTTTTTTCCAATTATTATTTTCAGGACTAATAATTATTCTATTAGATGAAATTCTTCAAAAAGGATGGGGTTTGGGTAGTGGAGTTTCCCTATTTATCGCAGCAGGGGTTGCGGGTCAGATCTTTTGGAATTGTTTTAGTTTTATTCCTGCAGCAGACGGGGCTCCTAGAGGAATTGTAATAGCATTTTTTTCAGTATTATTTGATGATAATCCTAATACAGATTTAGGAATGCTTTTTTTCCGAGGTTCTTTCCCTTCAATTCTAGGTATATTTACAACAGTGGGTATATTCCTTTTGGTAATATGGTTCGAATCTACACGTGTTGAGATCCCACTTGCATATAGAGGCTATCGAGGTTTTAAAGGGAAATATCCAATGAAGCTACTCTATGTTTCAAATATTCCGGTTATTTTAGTCAGTGCATTATATGCTAATGTTCTATTTTTTGGGCAATTATTAGCCGGTCCTAGTTCAGCATTACGAGGGCAGGGTTATGATTTTTGGGTTGATTTAATAGGATCATTTGATGTTGTAGAGGCCGCAGGTGGGGGTACTGGAAATCAACTCATACCAAAAGGGGGCTTGATTTACTTACTTACTCCTCCATTGGGGCTTGATCAAGTAATAGCAGATCCATTTAAGGCAATTATTTATCTATTAATATTTATTTTTCTTTGTATAATGCTCGGCCGTGTTTGGGTCGAAGTGAGTGGTCTCGCGCCGAGAGATATAGCTCAACAAATAATAGACTCACAGATGCAAGTCCCTGGTTTTAGGAGTTCTCCAAAAATAATCGAGCGAATTCTTAAACGCTATATTCCTACATTGGTTATATTAAACGGAATTATTATCGCATTTTTAAGTTTCACTGCTGATATATTAAGGGCATTGACTTCAGGTACTGGGCTTTTAATAGCTATTGGTATAATCCATAATTATGCAGAGACGATCAGCAAGGAGCTTGCCGCCTCACAGTATCCGGGGATGCGTGGAATGCTTGGATTGGACTAACTTGAATAGATTTTATTAGATTTTAGAAAAATCCTTAAAATTTAAAATATGATAGAAGAAAAAGTTTTTGTAAATTCGATAAAACATATTTTCTCGAATTAATTCTTTGAAAAGTATATCTTCTGAAAACTTTATAAAAATTTCAATATAAATAAATATAGATATGTTGTCTTTAATTTTTCAGAAATCATTTTTAGATTTGATAGGAACACCGCCAGGTTCAATGTTATTTGTATTATTATTATCTGTTCTAACCGCAACAATTAGTACACTTTTAACAAGATGGCTAGTCGACACAGAAGAAATTAATCGTAAACAAACACAAATTAAAGCTCATGAAGAAGAAAAGCAAAAAATAGTTGAATTAGCAGAAGTTGATCCTGAACGATATAGAAAAGCTCGAAAAAAATGGGAACGTAAAGATGTTATGTTAAAGAAAACACAGCAAAGAATGTCACTTCAAAGAATGAAACCAACTTGCGTAACATTTCTTCCAATGATAATTATTTTTGGTGTTTTGAATACTGTTGTTTTTAGAGGGGCTCAAGTTGCACTTTCCCCTATGCACGCGAATGATATTCCTCTCATTGGAAATTTTATAAGCGCAGGTGCCATATGGATCAATTTTACAGCCTGGTATTTCCTGTGTTCGTTAGGATTAAATACTCTTATTCAAAGATTGATGAAAATCCAATCTCAAGCTTCTGGAGGGATGGGAGGTATGTTTGCTGGGCAAAAGGCAAAAGCTTTAGAATTTCCAGATGTATAAAATATCACTTTTATATAAATGGGAATACGCAACGGGAGGGATTTGTTCCTACAAGAAGATGTTTCTTATAGCTCGAACCCCCGAGTGGATACCCACACTGGCTTTCTGGGAAGAATTCCGCTCCAAGCCAGCGCCGTACCGGGCTAGGCAACCGTTGCAAAAAAATAATAATTGAAATATTATTTGGGATGCGATTTTATAAAATTATTTGATTGGGATAGATAGAATTTCATTCATTTTTTCTTGCAAATTAGCTTTTTTAATTGCGGCTTCAACTTGCTCATGTGATGCACCTTTTTTAATATCCAATACATCTGCTATCGGTTCAATGTGGTTAAAATTAACTCTTCTTCTTCGAACTTTTAAACCATCAATAAGTAAGTAATTTTTATCAATTATATCAACAATGACACAATAATGTCCAGCTTCTCTTCCCAAAGTTTTTACGCATAGTCTTCCAATATCATATACACTCATATAATTTGTCACCAAATTACTTTTAAATATTTCTTAATTACTGGGTATTTTAATCTCCAGTAAACATATAAAATGTATATTAAAAAATGTATATCAAAATAAAATTTTTATGATTTTTAAAACTAAATGATCAAATTATTCCTTTCTAAGGTTAAAAGAATTTTCTCTACAATTTTTTCAACTGTAAGGTTTTTTGTATTTAAAATTAGGTCGTATATATGTTGAATTTCCTTTTGATCACTCAAATCAATATTATAGAGATGTTTAAATCGCTCTAATTCTGATTTTTCTCTTAATTTAGTTTCTTTTAACTTTTGTTCATAAGTTGTGTTGTCTCTTTCAGTCATTCGCTTAATTCTGACTTCTAAAGGGCATATTAATAAGACTTTAAAATCTGCAACAGATTTTAGAATGTATCCACTCAGTTGGCTATCAATAATTATATTTCCTTTTTTAGCAATCCCAATTATTTTGTTGTCTAAATCTTTATCAATTTCAGGATTTTCTTCTACATATTTACTGTATTCTTCTAATGTCATATTCATTTCTTGGGCTAGATCTCTAAAAGCTTGTCCAGTACTGTAATATTGGATCCCTAGCTTATCAGCAATTAATTTTCCAATTGTAGATTTGCCAGTCCCATGAAGTCCTGAAATTGATAAGATCATAATATTTGGGTAATTTAAATTAATATCTTAATTCAATGAAGAAGAGAAAGTTTATGATTTTTATGATAATAACTATATAATTCAGTAAAAAATCAGATAATAATTATTGGCTCCAAATTGTTTCTTTTATTAAATTTTGAAGACACTTTGCACAATACCTTCCACTTTCCACTCTATTTGCCCTTCTCGCAGTTTTTTGCGTTTTAACCATTTTAGATGGGCGTAATCTTGGAACAGACTGAAGTGGTCTTTTACAAATTGCGCATTTTGCTCTTGTGGGTTTTCTTCTCCAATAATGAGTAACATTTTTGTTTCCTGGAGTGCTCAATTTTTTCCTCGCTTGAGCTTTAGATCGTAAACCTGGACGTGGAATTTTTCTTACCTATTTTTTTATTTCTAAGATGAATATTAACTTACTATGGTTTTAAATAACTGAAAAAATATTAATTTTATTATTTTATTTAAGATTTTAGATGTAATTTATTTTGAAATTCTTTAAATACTTGATATAAATCATCTATTAATTGTTCTTTAAATTTTGCATCTGAAATAAGTTTATCAAAATGATTTACAGCAATTTTTTTAATTGATTTAATCTTAAATAATATATCATCTAATCCCGGAAAATTACCTAGATTTTGATTTAATTCATTAAATAAATTAAAGATTAAATCGTTCTTTACTAATCCATCTAAAGCTAATGCATCCATAAGTGTTATAAAAGATGAAGTAATTTCTGATGTAATCCCGGGTAATTCC
>JAUWHL010000264.1 GCA_030605895.1 Promethearchaeota archaeon
GGATCAGATTTTACTAATTCAAATGGTTTGACAATATTTATGATAAATACTCAACAAATTGATTTTGAAGGAAATCTGTTAATAAGATTATCATGGAATGGAGATAACATTACTGGTGTTTCAAAAAATATTTCAATTAACGTTATTCATCAATCCAACAATATTTCAATATCTATAAATAAAAATTCAGTTCATGTTTACCGAAATAGAAGAGCAACGATGACAATTACTCTTAGAAATATTGGAGAGTCTAATTTGAGGATCTTGAGAAATATATCTATTGAATTTAATCATACTTTATCTTACTCAATAATAACAATTGATTATTTGAAATTAGAGAAGTTTTCACCAGAAGAAAGCACTGATTTTATTGTAGAAGTAGATATTGGTAATATTGATAACCTAGAAATTTCAATTTCAATTACAGCTCAAAATACAATAACAAATGAGAGCAAAACAATTACCGCAGAGGCTTCATTCCCGCTTAATGATCCTCCCATTTTTGATTATTTCGTAGATTATTTTATACTTATCGTTGGAGCTATCTTTGCTGTAATCTGGATAGCTGCAGTAATGTATGCTTTGAAAACTAAAAAACGAATTGAAACTCCTATTGAAGAACCAACTAAAAAAAAACCAAGAAGAGAACGATATGTTCCTGTATCTGAATTGAAAAAACCCACTCAACCTAAAAAAACTCTAAAGAAAAAGGAAGAACCTAAAGAGGATAAGAAGAAAAAGCCTATGGATTTAGATTCTTTGCTAGAAGAAAGAGGATTAGCTGATAAAAAGAAGAAGACCTAACTAAAAGTAAATTATTCTCTTAATTTTTACTTATTTCTTTTAAAAAAGGAGAAAATAAAATTATATTATAAATTAGATATTGAAATTAGGTTTCTTTTTAGAAGAGCAAGAGAACTCCTTCCATCTATCCCTACGAAGGCAATCAATAAATTCTCTGAACCCACTAGCACAGCAAACCCTTCTTCTAATTCGATAGTTGTCGTCTTCAAACCACCTTTCCCAATATCTTTACCCAAATTATTAGAATCTTTTATTATTGCAGCACATGCCTTAGCAATCTTTCCATGATCCATATCAGTAATTGTTTGACCAACTAATACTTTTCCATTCGCATCTGCAGCAATTAATCCTTCTGTCTCTGGAACTATGTCCATAAGCTCTGCTAATTTCTGTTCTAGAACTTTCTTATCAACCATAATACATAATCTCAACAAATTAATTTGAATAAATTTGAATTCTGAAATTGGTTAAGAAACTACCTTAAATAAATATATAGATTAAATATAGAGTCTAAGGAATTTAAATTTATCAAATATATTAAAAAGGAAAAGTGAAAAAATAACAATTTATTTTAAAATAATTAAAATCAGTTGCTCCTCAAGAGCTATCATTGTCTCCCCAGAGCTTGTCTCCAGACGAATAAAATTTAACTTCCCTTCATTTAGAGCTTCAACAACTTGTTTACCTTTTCCAATGAGTGATGTAACATAAGCCGCAATAGATTCACTAACTTCTATCTCTAAATTTGAATCTATCGGCAAACCTGATGAATCACAGATGATCACACCACGAATTCCCTCACGCTCCTCGAAACGCCGAATTATGTTTTTCACTTCTTGCCGATTTATAATGATATATTACACCTTGAAGAAATATATTCTAAATTTTAATATTATAATAGATTGAAGTTTTAAAAATTTATATAAACTTCTAAATAATTATTTTTTTTAGATTTATTTTTTCAAATCAAAATAATCTATAAAAAAGATATAGAATGAAATCTACTTATAAGAAATAATTCTTAAACATGTTTAATTTTCTTTCTTCTCCTACTGAAGTACTATCCATGTGACCAGGAAATATCAAAAAATTATCAGAAATCTCTGGATTATACATAATTTTGTTTCTTATACTTGAAAATAAAAGCTTTGAATCTCCTCCTCTTAAATCGGATCGACCGATGCTACGTCGAAAAATTAAGTCGCCTGTAAAGATTATTCCATCAATTTTTTGCCCATCAAATTCATTTGGCTCTTTTGAGTAGTAAGATAATGCACCAGGAGAATGACCAGGGGTTTCAAGAATATTTAAAGTTATTTCTCCAACTTTAATAGAGTCACCTTCTGAAAGCCATCTATCTGCTTTTTTGTGAGTGTAAATTCCAGAATCAAATTCCTTTTTATTGAACATCAGAGGAATTTTGAAATATCTCATTAATTTCCCTAGTTTTAATGTATGGTCATAATGACCATGTGTTAAAAGTAAGCCGATTGGTTTTGCGTTAATTTTCTCGATTGTATCAATAATTATCTCAGGTTCGCCGCCTACATCAATAATAACTACTTCTTTTGATTCATTTGAACCAAATATGTAGGAATTAGTACCAAGAGGTCCCACAATTAATCTTTTTAATATCAAAAATAGCACACTTCTATAGAAATTAGAGGTAGAAAAAAAAATAAGGGTGTTATGTTTTAACCATATCGTTTATTTCTTGTAATTTCGTATAAACCGCAAAGCCTTTCTCTGTTAATTTGATGGTTTTTACTTTACTTGTATTCTCGATAACTATGAGTCCCTTTTTGATTAAATCTTCTTTTACTCTGAAAAATGAGTTGTAGTATGAAAACTTGTTTAATTCATTATAAAATGTATGTTTATCCGTTTTGTAGTCCTTTTGGTTAATAAGCACTGCAAGAGTATCTTTAAAACCTTTCTTTTTTAACAATCCAATTAAATCTTCAAAAATCATAATAAAGCCTATACCTAATTAAAATATTAATTAACAAAATTGTGAAGGCTTAAAAAATTTTTTGATTAGTAAATTTTCTATTTACTAAGGATTGAAGTGGGAGAAGAATTTCTACTTCTGATTCTGTTACTATATTCTATAGCAAATTATTAGTACAAAGCTTTACTTCCTATATTTTTTGAAGCTAAAGTAATTCCCAAAAAAGAAGTCTAAAAGAAAGCTTTATTAACTCAAATAGCCTAATTAAATTTATTCTAAATCTATTAAAACTCAATTTTTAAATAAAAATATAAAAAGTGTTTATATAATGGGAAAGTCATCTGGATTGGCAATTTTAGGTATATTAATTGGAATAGGTGGATTAGGCTTAGGGGCATTTTCTTATATTACTTTCAGCGGACAAATTGCTGACCTCAACGATCAGTATGAAGAAACCGTGGTTAAAGACATGTGGTACGCCGAATACTTAGAAGACTGGTCTCCATCTGCCATAGATACAAATGAATCTGTACTTACTATTAATTTCCAAGTAAATGCTGGTGAAAAGGTTTATTTTTTATTTATAACAAGAGCAATTATCTATAGTTATTCTTTTGATACCTATATGCGTTTTACATTTAGTATTGATGGAATAATCTTGAATAAGCCCTTTTCCATAGCAGGTGGTCGTAATATAGATGAGACATATACATATATTCCTGTTGCGCTTCAATATTCAACAGCAAGCCTGACAGAAGGTAGTCATTCGGTTTCAGCCATGGTATTAAATAGTTACAGTTTCAATTTTATACGCCAATGTACGTTTTTAGTTCAAACTTACATCTAATAAAATTAAAAAACTTTTTTTTTTCTTATCTCAATTTCATAGGATGAGAGATTTGTTTCTCATTAAACTTCGACTCTTTTGATAATTTCTAAATTTTTTTCAACTCTTTAGTTTCACAACATCTGTATAATTTAAAGTTTGTATAATTAAATAGATATTTCCTGAACAATGTTCACTTAGGTTAATCTTTGAACTTTCAAGCCGTCTATTTTTATTCTTATGGGAGTGGGAAAAATGTGGGAAAAGTTTAAATAGCAGAAATAATATATAAATTATTAAAAAATAAAGTATAAATTGAAAAAATTTTAGAGGTAAATTAAAAAGAGTAAAAAACTTAAAAATGTTGAAAAAGAGCATATCTCAAATCAGTTCAGACATTATTAGAAGTGTCGAAACAAGTGATAGGAAAGTCAATAAAATCCCAAATTTGGATTTTTCTAAAATAAAAGAAAGAATATTAGAAAGCATTATCGAAAGTATAAATAAAAAAGGGAAAATTGACAATCCATCATAGAACGATTATGAGTTCAATTTAATTATTCTATTTTTTTTTCTAACCATTAATTTCTTAATTCTTTATTTGTTTTATTATTATATCCATGAATAATGAATCAGTAGATATAGTTATATTAGGACATATTGCCAAGGATATTATCGAAGTGGATGGAACGAGCCTTTCAAGCTTAGGAGGGGCGGTTTATTATGGCGGAATTGCTGGTAGTCGTATGAGTCTTAAAATCACAGTAATCACAAAATTAAAAGAAGCAGACTATCCTATTCTCGATGTTTTCAAAAAAAATAGTATTAGATATTATGTATCTCCTTCAGAAGAAACTTCAGGTCTAAGAAATATTTATTCATCTAAAAACATGGAATTTAGGGTTTATAAGCCGCTTGGATTTGCTGGTTTATTTAAAAAGGAAGAAATTCCAGATTTTAAATCTCCTCCAAAATTTTTTGTTATAGGGTCTATAATTGCTGGAGAAGTCGACCTAGAATTACTAGAATATATTAAAAGTAGATATAATAATATATGCCTGGATATACAAGGTTTTACACGATTTAGAGATAATAAAAAAGTCTTTTATTCTCCTTTATCTTTGAAAGAAAAGAAACAGATCCTTTCCAATACTAGCGTTTTAAAACTGGATCAAACTGAGGCAGAAGTTTTAACTGGTCATCAGAATGTAAACGGTGCAGGTAAAGAATTAATTGAATTTGGTCCAAATGAGATCCTAATAACTCATGAAAAAGGGATATCAGTTTTTCTATCCGATAAATCTTTTTTTTTCCCTTGGAAGAACAAAAGCTCATTAGGAAGGACTGGAAGAGGGGATACTGCTTTTATTAGTTACCTAGGATCTAGAATTACAAAAAATCCTGAACAATCATTGAAATTTGCTGCAGCACTTACATCTCTCAAATTAGAAATTCCAGGACCCTTTAATTTACCATTAGATCAAGTTGAAGTTTTAATTAAAAAGGAGTATTGATTCTGATATGAGGATTGGGGGAATAATTGATATATCTACAAAAGATATTCCTCATCGTTCAAGCATGGTAATTTTTACTGTAGGTTGTAATTTTAAATGTGAATTTTGTCATAATAAGTATCTTCTACAATCTAATGTTGGTAGAGAGTATGAAATCAAAGAATTAATTGATATTATTAGTACTAATTTATTAGTGAATGGAGTAAGCATTACTGGTGGGGAACCAACATTACAAAAAGATTTGCCTGAACTATGTAAAGAAATTCAAAAACTTGGTAAATATTTGAGCATAGATACTAATGGTTCAAATCCAGATGTAATAAAGCAAATTTCCTCTCATATTAATAGAGTCGCTATGGATTTAAAAAGTCCATTAAACCTGGAAAAATTTGAAAAAATCACAGCTACTAAGGTAAATTTAGGCAAAATTTCAGAAACTATAAAATTCTTAAAAACTCAGGGAGACATTGAATGTGAAATAAGGACTACTTACGTAGAAAAATTATTGGATGCTAGTGACATTGATGAAATTATAAATTATCTAAGAAGTATAGAGTTTAATGGTAACTTTGTGCTACAACAATATCAATTTCGTGAAGGAGTTGGTGAAAAGTTTAGAGATATCTTTTCAAAGCCAGAACATGAGGTTTTATATAATCTTCTTAAACATTATAAAGGATTAGAGTTACCTTTTAAAATTTTTTTAAGAGATGAAATTGTAGGTTATTGCAGTATTGATGAAGTTTAATTTATTTTTTAACTATTTTAGTCCATATTTTGGTTTTCTTTTTCCAAAGAAAGCACTTGCAGCTTCATTTACATCTTTAGATGAGAAAGTTAATACAATAGAACTATTCTCAAATTGTAATATATTATTTAAACTTGGAGAATCTAACGATAAATTAAGGGCTTCTTTTGTCATGCGTAACCCTAATGGGCTTTTAGTTAATAATTCTTCTGCCAATTTTATTGCTTCGTTTAATAAATTTTCTTTTTCTACAACTTTTAAAACAAATCCAATTTTCTCAGCTTCCTCTCCACTTACAGATCTCCCACTATAAAGCATTTCATTAGCTCTTGAAAGACCAATGAGTCGTGGAAGGAAGTAACTACTCCCCATATCAGCACCAGATAAACCAATATTGATAGAAGCATTAATAAACTTAGCATCTTCACTAGCAAATCTAATATCTGCCGCCATTGCAAATCCAAGACCGCCTCCAGCTATTGCCCCATGAAGCGCAGCTATAATTGGTTGTGGAATTTTTCTCATTTTCATAATAATTTGAGTTATTCGCCATTGATGATAGATTTTCCTTTTGATAGGCTCAGATACATTTAAATAATAAAACTTATCATAACCTTCTGGTGTTTTTTTGGAATTTAAAATTAAACCTTCCTGTAAATCTGTCCCTGCTGAAAAGGCTCTTCCTTCCCCTCTTAAGATTAAAACTCGACATCCCAAATTCACCATCAGATTATCTAATACTTGGTGAATTTCTTCTTCCATTTGAAATGATATTGCATTTAATTTTTCCGGTCTATTCAGAGTTAAAATTCCTATGCCATTTTCTTGCAATTCAAATTTAATGGTTTCATATTCCATGTTTTTTCACGCTCTTTTCATTTTTTTACGATTTTGGATATTTTGGTTTTCTTTTTTCGAAAAAAGCATTAATTCCTTCTAAAAGATCTATAGATGTTGAGCATAACATCTGTGAACGATTTTCTATTTGCATTATTGTATCTAAACTAGGGGAATCAAGTGTTAAATTAATCGCTTCTTTTGTCATTCTAAGCCCGAGTGGACTTTTAGTTAGCAAATTTTCGGCAATTTCTAAACCAGCTTCCACTAATTTAACATCATCACCCTTAACAACCTTTAAAACAAGTCCAATTCGCTCCGCTTCATCAGCATCTATAAAACGCCCTGTATATAATATTTCAGCAGCTCGAGACATACCGATAAGACGTGGTAAATGATAGCTACTTGCTAAATCCGAACCAGAAAATCCTATATTTATGAATGAATTTGCCAGTCTTGCATTTTCTCCTGCAATTCTTATATCTGCCGCTAAAACTAATGTAAATCCTGCTCCTGTAGCAGCTCCTTGAATAATAGCAATAATTGGTTGACTGATCTTCCTCATTTTAACAATCAAATGACTAGCTCTCCCCTGTGCGTATATTTTAGCTTTAATTAAATCTTTATCTGGAGCGTTCATAAAGAAGAATCTCTCTTTGAGCTCCTCAGGCTTTTTTTTTGACTGAAGCACTGCAGATTCTTTAAGATCTAATCCCGCACAAAAAGCCCTTCCAGCAGCTTTTAAAATAAGAACACGGCAATCCAAATTAGTCATTAAATGATCAAAGATAGAATGCAAATCTTCAATCATTTGAAAGTTCATGGCATTTAACTTATCTGGTCTATTCAAAGTTAAAATTCCAATTCCATCTTCTCTCAATTCAAACTTAAATGTTTCAAAATTCAATTTTTTCGACCTTTAAAATATATTAAAATCTTATTTAGATATCTTTAGATAGGATTAAATAATTTAAAAATCCATAAAAACTAATTTTATATTTAATTAATTAATTTAATACTCTAAGTTTTAAAATCAAAATTAAGATCTTAACATGATTTCAATAACTAATAACTCATCAGGAAGAACTTACAAGCTAAAAGAAAATCTACTCACAAGTAAGTATGAATTGTGTATTGAACGAATGAGGTACTTTACACAAATATTTAAAAAATATCCTAATGATCCTGAAATTATAAGAAGAGCAAAAGCAGTTAGCCATACTCTCAAAAACATGACTGTTTTCATCAGAGATGATGAATTACTTGTTGGGAATGAAACAAGTAAAAATCTAGGTGAAAAGATCAACTTGGATTTATTAAGATATGATAATAGTTTAGATAAAATCAGCACCTACAAAAAATTAGCAAGAAGAAAATTACAACCTTTTTTTATTGAAGATGAGGAACGTGATGAGTTATTAGAAATGATACCTTTCTGGAAAGGAAAATCTCTTATTGCAGATAGAATTAATAAAAAGCTTTTGAAAGAAGGCTTAATTACAGGGGAAGGGAAAATTGCTTCTTTAGCACCTAATATAGCAATTCAACAAGGACCTACAGAAGGACATCTATGTGCAGGATATGAAAAACTATTGAAATTAGGATATAAAGGTATTATTGAGGAAGCTGAATTCTATCAAAAACAACTTGATAAAAATGATGAGAATTCTCAAGAGAAATTTAATTTTTATGAAGCTGTCAAAATATATTATAAT
>JAUWHL010000101.1 GCA_030605895.1 Promethearchaeota archaeon
ATTATAATAAATTAACTAAATAATATAAAAAGTGTTTGTATCCTTGAAAATTAAGATCAATTTGTAAAACTGGAAATCCATCAAATTAGACATTGAACGAGTTGAAGACATTATATATTTGCTAGGTTGACAAATATAACATTATCCCCACGAACAACAATATTCCCTAGGTCCTCATGTTCCTCACGAACGTTGCCCTCATCATCTTGGTATTCAAAAAGTTGGCTAGTGTCTTCTAAATAGAGGTTTAGATGCTCATCGAAGCCGGCTAAAACCCCACGAAATAGTCTATTACGTTTAACCTTAATTAAAATTACTTTATTTATTGATGACTTCAAATAGTCGATAGGACGATTAGACCTAGAATAACTTTCACGTGACATTATTAAAAACTCAAAAAAAACAATTATTCATAAAAAATATTTATAATTACAAGTAAATACAATTCTAATTAAAACCTTTCTATAGTTTTTATAAGTCTAGACATAAAAACTCAAATAAAAACTAATGATAAAATTGTTTAAAGAATAACAAGAGGATAATAAAACAAAATTGTATTCATTTAACTTTTTGTTATATTATTTCTCTAATTTTGGTGTCATTTAATTTTTTTTCAATATCATAATTTTGAATATTCTTAAGTATTTTTTTATAATCAGATTTTACTTGATTGACTAATGAATCATAATTATCCCTAAAAATTTCATTGATATTTCTTATAAAACTAACAGAGTGTAAAATTGAATGACAATTAGAACATAGACATATGCATTTCTCGTTTCTTAATAAGTTTGAAATCTTTTTTAAACTAAATTTTGAAATTTTATCCCACTTTATTACAATCTCCTTTCTAGATGGTAAGATATGATGGAATCCAAGAGAAGGAAGATTATTTTTTACCGTTATTTCTTCACACCCAATGCATTTTCCACGATATAACTGTTCAATAATATATCTTTTTTTTATCCATTTCTTAATTATATATTTTGCTCTTGATATGTAATATTTGTCCTGTTTCAATTTGTTTATTATAAATTGGTTATTATTAAGGAAAATATTAATTTTATTTTTTAATTCATCTGGAGTATTTAAAAATAGGGAAGGGAGTAGAATTAAATTGCTAAGTTCTTTAAAGTTCACCGAACCTAATAAAATATGACAATTTTTACATAACACAATTACCTTATCATTTTTTAATAAACGGAGAGTATCTTCATAGCTTTTTACTCTTAATGATTTCCATGAATTAACTTTATATTTTGGATTAGGATGATGAAATTCTAAGGTTGGAAGCTTTGATATGTCAGTCTTACAATTCAGACACTTTCCATTAAAATTTTCATTAATAATTTTGAATTTTTTCTTAAAATTCTTTAATAAGCCTAAATTATTTCGACATTCTTCACATATTGAACGAAGTCGTCCTTGTCTTTTACGAAATTCATTGTGTAATTTGATTTGATGGCATTTCCCACATTCTTTTCTAACACCATTATTAAATAATCTCTGTCTGGTCTTTTTCGACATCTTAATGTGATCATTTTATGATTATTATATTGCTATATTAATTGAGAGGATTTTTACCCAAAAATTATTTGTATTTATTTTTAGTAATAAATAATGTGAAAAGATATAAAGTCTTTAGGGGTAAATGATTTTTCAATAAATCTATAAAAAAAGAAATAAAATAAAAATATATTTTACCTAAAATTTGAAATAATTGAATTTATGAATGAATGTGTAATTAGATTAAGTAAATTCATCATTAAAAAAAGAGAAACCATCTTTTCAAGAAAAAATTAAAGTTAAGGCTCGTGGCCTAGTATGGATAGGGCGGCAGCCTCCTAAGCTGAAGATCGAGGGTTCGAATCCCTCCGAGCCTGCCATTTTTTCTTTTCATAACTTTATAAAGTATTAATTTTTTTTCAAGATAATGAAAGAAAACTATGTTACAAACTTATCGTATTTAAAAGTAATAGTGAAACCCAGATTTCCTAAGTTCATACGGGGATTAAGTAAATTGATAAAGCGGCACGGTATTGTTCCCTTAGTGAAGATTTTAGGAAAATTATTAGGATTAGGATTTGGTAAGAATGGAGTAAAAAGATATCCGGAATATATGATAACTTTAAAAGATGGAACTCAGTTGACAACAGATGTATATGTTCCAAAAAGAGTTTTTAAGGAAAAAAGCAAATGTCCTACGATTTTAATAAGAGTCCCATATTGGAAAGATAATTGGAGTTTTATAGGATATGCTTATGCTGTCTATGGCTTTGTAACAATCATCCAAGATATTAGGGGAACTGGTCATTCAACAGGTTTTAATTATTATTTATTTGCAGAAAGAGAGGATGGATTGGAAACATTAGAATGGATTTCTAAACAATACTGGTATAATGGTAAAATTGGAATGGCAGGAGCAAGTTATTTTGGCATAACTCAGCTTGCTCTATCTTGGGATAACAAGTATTTAACTTGTATTTCCCCAGCTATTACATCAACATTGAATCTGTGGATTAATAATGGAGGTCTACAAATACATGCTCTTACAACTTCAATTTATAGGATAATGGTCAATATTGCATCGCATCATGAAATTCCCCCGGTGGATACGTTAACAGAATTAATGCATGAGCGATATTTGAATCCTAAATATGCTTTATATAACGATCCGATTAAAAAGAAAAGTGGAATTAAATTATCCCAATTAAAAGGCAAATCCATTAAAGAAGTCCAGGATTTATTAGTTGCGTTTTATAATATTAAGAATTTTGACTCCTCTAAGCGAAACCTCAAAATCTATTTTAAATTTTTGAATGATTTCTTAATAACACGAGATTTGGATAAGGATTCATATAAAATGTCTGGATTTTTAGAAATGGATTCAAAAAAGTTCTCTCAACCGGCTTTTATGTTATCTGGTTGGCAAGATATGTTTTTTGAACAACAATTACGAGACTTTTTAGAGATTAAAGAGAACGCAACAGGAGAAGCTAGAAAGTATTCAAAGTTGGTCATTGGATCGTGGGCTCATGCTGCTGTAGGTCATCCCGAAAGTAAGATACGGAATGCGGGGTTACCACGTTTTTACAAAGAATTTATAAATCTTAATTGGAACCGTTACTGGTTAAAGGATGAAAAACATATATTTCCAGAGATTAATAAACCTTCTATAAAGTATTGGGTTATGGGAAAGAATATTTGGAGATATACCGAGGCCTGGCCCCCAGAAAATATAGAATATAGGAGATTATATATCCATTCAGGTGGAAGTGCAAATAGTATTAAGGGAGATGGTATATTAAATCTTGAACAACCCCGTAATGAGGCAGAAGACACTTATATTTTTGATCCAATGAATCCTGTTATTACAAAAGGAGGAAGAAATTTACATATCTTGAAAGGAGCTCATAGTCAGAAAGATGCTGAAAAAAGAAAAGATGTGTTAGTATATTCTACCAAACCTTTAGAAAAAGGAATAGAAATAACTGGTCCAGTAAAGATGATACTTTATACGTCTTCATCAGCGAAAGATACTGATTTCATGGTTAAATTAGTGGATGTATATCCTCGAGGAAAAGCAATCAATATATTAGATGCTGGAATTCGAGCAAGGTTTAGAAATGGGGAGGATACTCCTTCTCTTATCGAGCCAAGAAAATTATATACGTATGAGATTGAATTGGGTAATACATCAAATTATTTTAGGAAAGGTCATCAGATACGAATAGAAATATCATCAAGTAATTTTCCAAGATTTGATATTAACTCCAATTTAGGTGGAGAAGGAGGTTCTGGAGAATATACTATTGCTGAACAAAAAATCTATCACTCACAACAGTATCCAAGTCATCTAATAATTCCTGTGCTAAAATAGAAAAATATTCGCTCTAGTTTTTTAAAATATTTTCTCATAGTAGATCTTTAATATATAACCAAATTTTTTAACCACTTCTTCTAAAGATAAGTTTAAATCAAGAGTCCCTATCATCCTTCCTTCTTCATCGCTCAAATATGTGTCTTTTGGCTTTAATTTCAATTCCTTAAGTATTGAAAAGTAAATCTCATTAAATTTTCTTCTCAAATTTACTTCATTTAATAAGAGGTTTTTTATCTCCCCACTTTGAATGGCTTTAAAAGATAAAAATTTCTCATCTTTACTATTTAAATCATTCATCTCTCTCAAATTAACCTAATTTTGTATTTCTATTAAATCTACTATTTTGACTAGATTGTCTAATATATCGTTATTTCAATGTATACATAACGAGGTGCTTAAATAAAACGGAAATATTATAATAACTCGCCTATAAAATAAGAGGTGAAAAATTTGCCAAAGAAAATTTTAAGAGTAAATATGAACAATTTGGAAGCTAAATATGAAGATCTACCAGCGGATTATGCCGCTTTGGGTGGTAGAGGGATGACTTCTACTATCGTAGCAAAAGAAGTACCTCCCACC
>JAUWHL010000151.1 GCA_030605895.1 Promethearchaeota archaeon
ATTTATCTGAGATTGATTTCTGTAAATCTTTTTTAAGACCCTCGATTTCATTTTCTCGTTGTTGCAAATCAGCTTTAAGTTCATCCTTCGCTTTTTCTAATTTAATTCTAATACTACTTTCCTCCTTTTCTAAACTCTCAATCTTTAAAGAAGCTTCTTTTAATTTATTTTCAAATTCTGTAGCCTTAGAATTACTTTCAGTTAATTTTTTCTCTAAATCCACTCTTCCTGCTTTAATTTTAGTAATTTCTGCGTCAGCATAAAGCTTCTCTTCTTTTATTCTCTCATAATTCTTATTTATATCCATATATTTTTTATTTGTATCTTCAAATTTTTTGCTTGTATCAGTTAGCTTTTCTTTAATTGTCTTAAACTCATTCGAAGTTTTATCTAAATCTTTTGTTTTTTGAGCTAATTGCTTTTCTAAACTATTAATTTTGGATCTAAGATCTAATAAAAATTTTCCTTCAATAGCTAGTTTCTTATCTGGTTTTGTTTCTGCTTTAATCCAATCTATTGACAATCTTGTCAACCTCGTTTAAATTTTCAATATTTTTTGTATTTGTAACTTTTAATTTTATATTACTATATATTTATTTTCTTAAAATTGATTATATATAAATTTTATATTAAAGTACTTAATGATGTATAAATAGATTTTATTCTTCTATTTCATTTAGAAATGATTCAAATTCTTTATCACTTAAAAAACCTTTTGTCTCCAATAGTGTCTTCATTTTTACAACCATTTTAATCGTCATTACTGCCTTTGACATCTCAGCTTCAAAGTCTTTAAATTTTTTAATTTGGTTTTCTGTATTTTTTATTTCATCATCTAATTTTATTTTCAGATTTTCAATTTCAGCGTTTTTATAATTCATTTCGCTTTTAAGGTTTTGAATTTCTTCTTCTTTATTTAAGAGCTCCTTTGCTTTATTTACTATATCTTCTTCTTTATTTTGAATTTTTTTATCTTTTTCTAAAATTTTTTTATCGAAATTAGTTGATTTTTCAACCATGAGATTTAATTGATTTTCAAGATTTGTAATTTTTGACACCGCATCATTAAGTTTTTCTTCTAAGGTTGACTTATCTGTTTTGAATTTAGCAAGTTCAATATCAGCGTGTAATTTTTCCTCTTTAACTTGGTCTAAAGATTTTCTAGCAGAAGATCTCCTCTCCGTAAGTTCAGTCAAACTTATTTCACGGCCACTAAGTTTTCCTTTCGTTATTTTCAATTCGCTTAATGTCCTTTCTAGTTCCTTATGGTTTTTATCTAACTCTTGTTCTAATGTGTTGATTTTAGATCGAAGTTCTAATAAAAATCTTCCTTCAACAGAAATTTTTTTATCCGGTCTGTCTTCAGCTTTAATCCAATCAATACTAATAAGTATATCACCTTTTAATCGTAATTCTTGAGAATATTTAAACTAGTTATAATCTTTTAAAAAAACTAATTATTTTAATAAAAAAAAATATTGAATCATTAAAAGCATAATGTTTATTCTTACATTAAATGGTTAAAATTACGTTTGGGACAGCAGGCTTCTTCTATAAGGACTGGGTTGGATCCTTTTATCCAAAACAGTTAGAAAAAACCCAATATTTAGGATATTTCTCTAAATTTTTCAATATAGTCGAAGTTAATTCAACATTTTATAATTTACCCTCTGAAGAAATGGTAATTAATTGGTATAGTCGTGTACCAGAAAATTTTCGCTTTATTATTAAAGTATGGCAAAGAATTACTCATAATCTGGAAGATCCTGCTTTAAATTCATATATCATCGAATTCTTTTCAAGATTAAAACAATTAAAATCAAAGATTATTGGATTTTTATTACAATTTCCTCCTTGGTTTCAATACTCAGAAAGTCATTTATATAAATTAAACTTATTACTAAAAGAAATTCCCTCAGAGTACAAATATATTATAGAATTACGAGACAATTCTTGGTTTAACCCTGAAATATTTTCTAAATTTATTGATGGAAATGGGAGAATACTTGCAACAACATATATGCCAGGGATTATCCCATATTATATACAAAATCAAAATTATTATTATATTAGATTAATTGGAGATAGAGAACTCACTGTTTTTAACCGAATTCAAAGGGATCAAAAGGAAGCTTTAAGTAATCTCCATAAGAATGTTCAAAATTTAATAAAAAATCCAAATATATATGAGATCTTCATTATTGTGAACAATCATTTTGCAGGATTCGCCCCCGAATCTGTAAATGATTTAAAAAAGAAATTCGGGTTATTACATCATAATTTTAGCAATCAAAAAAGATTAAGTGATTTTATTTAAGTGGTTTTAATAAAATAATAAAAAAATTGTATGTTTCCTAAGTAATAAGAAAATTTTAAATACACATAATCTATCTATTTTTTTATGGACATAATCGAAAATTTAAAGAAATTAGGTAAAGATTGGAGATTACTGCTTCTTGTAATTTGGATGTTAGTAGGTATAGCTTTAATTCCATATCCTAATCGTTATGTTTCAATAATTGGTATTATTGTTTTTTTACCATTCTTAGTATTTCTAATGTTCTTATTTTTGCTATCTCTTATTTCTAAGAAAGACATCTTTGAATATCCAACATGGAAAATTATTTTGTTTTTAATAATTTCTTTGCCAATTATGCTCTTGATTTCAATACTCCTTATAATTTTGTTTGCGATTTCAATAATCACTTATTTTTTCTTTACATCATGGTTTATCCTCTATGCATGTTATTTAGTAGGAAAGGATATTGATACTAAATTACATAAAATTCCAAAGACAAGGCCTTTTTTAAGAACAATTATCTTTTTTGGGGGATTAGCTGTATCACTTATATTATTATACTTATTTATTATTGCACCTTCACTATTAGATTTATCTGTTTTAACCGAGGATACTATAGTCTTTCCATGGTATCTAAATGGTGTTTATATACTTATTGGAGGAATACTTGTTGGACTTGCAATTTTATGCATTGTATATAAGTTTAAAAAAAGTTTTCCTGGTTGGTTTGGCACATTTGCTATATTAGTTTCGATCTATACGCTATTTCTAGTAATAAAGATCTATCTCGGTATTGTTGATACTAAAGAGAATGATATTGCCCCCATTTTGGCTTATATTGCGATGATCATTCCAGATATGCTTATTATTTTTTATTCTCTGAGTACTCTTATGGGTTCACAAGCAGAATCCTTAAGTAAAAGCTTTAAACGATTTGGACTAGATACAGTAATAATTTGGTTAATTCTTTCAAAAGTAACGTATGAATTTATCCACTATTTCCCATATGATGTCTTTGAACAGGTAAATATTCCATGGATTTATGCTCTATCTGCTTTAGATAATGACGCTATTAATTTAGTTAAAAATATTGCAGTATTAGCATTTTTCATTTTACTTCTCTTGGTTATTAGTATATATGAAATAAGAAAATATGCTCGAGAAGAACATAAGAAGAAAGAAATTATAGATTTAGTGACTCAAGAACTTACTGTTACTAATCCTGATCTATTGGAAACCAAAGAGGTCCATAACATTTTGTATGCACAGGGGGACTTTAATAAAATGGAAGAATATGTTAGTCTAGATGTATTTGAAAAAATTGATGAAATAGAACATACCTATGAATCTAAAAGATTGAAGATAGAGAAAAAATTTTTAAATATCTTAGAAGATAAACCTAAAAAAGCTAATGATGATGCTATTATTCAAGAAGACGAAGAAAGTAATGAAATTGATTAGAAATTTACTTACTTAATTATTATTCTCTTTTTTAATAAATTAAAAATCCTATATAGATTAATAGTTTAATAATTAGTTTTATTAAACACTAATTCAAAAAGTGTCATACTTAATCTAATACGTGTTGAATATGAGTAATTTTGATTTTAGTTCAGAGGAAATCTTTATTAAGAAATTTGAAAAATTAGCTTTAAAGATTGAGCAGTTAACTGATGAAATTTCGAAAATGAAGGCGAAATTAGATAAAAATTATAAAGTTAATAGAACATTTGGCTTGAAAACAGTAAGAAACTCTCAACCACTTAACTTCGCAAGGGATGTCATGGGAATTGGAAGCCCTACTAAAAGATATCTTTTATCATTAAGAGCAATAACTGAAGAATGGAAAGGAAGAAAGAATGACATTCTAATTACAATCAGACAACAAGAAAAAGAAACACAGATGGATTTGAAAGCTCTTGGGATTAGAATTCCAATTAGTGATATTAAAAATATTCGTGTCTTAGCTAAACAAATCCTCTCATTATTATATATATCATGCGAATTACGTGGATTGGCAATTAACGAAATTTTAAGAGAAATTTTGACGGAAATAAATGAAGAAGGAAATAAAATGGTACAAGAAATTAAACAGAAAATGGTTTTTTAGAAAATCTTCAGAAAAAGCTATAAGTTCGACTTTCCCCTCTGAGAAACACGAATTAATGTCTCTAAAAATCAATTTTAAAATTCGTGAAACAAGAATTTCACGATCAAAAAATTAAATTTTAAAATTTCTTCAAAAGATCATAAAATATTAGAAATTAATATTATTGACTATTAAGTCAATTTCAGAATGCTTTAAACCGAATTTTTAAGAATTTCTATCGAAGAAATTCGAGATTTTAGAGGTCCTTAATTTTAAAAAATGGATTTTATGTTTAAAATTAAATTTTATTTTTAATAAGATCCCAAGAGCAAGATTTTTATTATCATAAAGAAAACATATAATATATATTACAAAAAATTTTGATTGAAATCTAAAAATTCAAAGAACATAATCTCGAAGGTGAGATAATGAAATCCTATTATAAGAATATTTTAGTAATAGCCATTTTTTTTTGTGGTGTTTTAGCACTTGATAATTTTTATTATCAAGAGAGTAAAGAAACCGAAATATTAGATGTTAACCCTAAGACAAGCTTAATTACCGTTACTTCTCCACAAGGGGGTGATGTTTGGTATAAAGGAAACACATATGATATTACATGGACTTCAACTTATGTGGACGATGCGGTTACTATTGATTTATTTCAAGGAGGAATCCAGGCAGGATATTGGGAAAGGTTTATAACCACTTATACAGATGATGATGGAACATATTCCTGGACGATTCCAACTGATCTTATTAGTAATCCAAATTTCATAATTCAAATTAGTGATTATGATGGTTACTCTACTAGTGGTTATTCGGAAGAGTTTACCATAACTAATGAACCTGATGAACCCGATGATGGTGATGATACTTGTGTAGACACATATTCTTGGTGTATTGAAGTTGGAGAAGAATTAATTTGGGAGGTAACTCAAGTTGATGCCACAGGATTAGAAAGCCTATATGGTAGTAATTGGGATAACGTTAATGACGATCGCTATACAGTGGGCGCGAAAAAGAAAAAAGTGGTTGATAGAATTAGTACAGATACTGATCACTGTATTTGGAGAGTGTATAGTGAAACCTGGAAATGGACAACGAGTGCTTTCAGCAGTACCCCGGACGATGATTATCATCTTGATAGCATATACATGGATCCTGCTTATGAGTCGTTATTAACTCGTTATGATTTATTCCCGATGGATGTTGTAGATTACTTTGCGAGCTCCAGTGCGGGTTCCTCACAAACGATTTCTAACAATAAGGTAACATATGAAGCAAGTGAATATGAAACTCGACCTGCAACTTGGGTAGATGTAAAATGGGTATACACCTATGATGAAAATTCAGGCGTCTTAAGCAAATTTCAAGAATATGATGCCAGTGATAATATTGTTTGGCAATATGAATTAACCAGCGATGTTCCGGATTGTAGCACTACTAACGGGGATGATGGCACTAATGGGGATGATGGTACTAACGGTGATGGTGATTCTACAATACCAAGTTATGATACCTCATTGATTTTTGGTTTGGTTATTGTTTTTGCTTTTGGAATCGCATGTATCATTTGGAGAAAATCAATAAGAAAAGATCTTTAAAAATACTTTTTTTTTTTCCTTTCTTCTTCTATACTCTTGTAAATCCCTTTTTTAGAAAATAAAACTTTTTTATACATGTGTTGGATTCTAATTGAATTTGACAAATTAAAAACCAAAAACCATATATTTTGTTCAATTTAAATGATAAATCATAAGTAACAAAATATTAAAAAAATGGAGGAGTTAGAAAAATGAATTTTGAAGAAATTATTTTTGAGAAAAAGGATAGAATAGCTCGTATAACAATTAATCGACCTCAAAAATTTAACGCTTGCAATCTACGAGCCGTACATGAATTGATCGATGCTTTCAACATGTGTTGGGATGAAGAAATTGGTGTTGTAGTTTTCACAGGAATAGGAGAAAAAGCTTTTTGTACTGGTGGTGATCAATCAACACGCGAGAAGGGTGGCTATGAGGGAGAGTTAATATTACCATTGGAAGTTGGTTGGCAACGAGTAACGCTTTTAATTCGTACTCTACCAAAACCAGTTATTGCTCGTGTGAATGGTTATGCAATTGGAGGTGGACATGTGTGGCATGCAAATTGCGATCTAAGTATTGCAGCGGATCATGCTCAATTCGGACAAGCAGGACCGCGGGTAGGCTCATTTGATCCTGGTTATGGGACTGGAGATTTAATGAGGGCTGTAGGTATTAAGCGTGCAAAAGAAATTTGGTATTTGTGTCGTCGGTACACAGCGCAAGAAGCTTTACAGATGGGACTTGTAAATGAGGTAGTCCCCTATGAAAAATTGGATGAAGAAGTAGATCAATGGTGCCAAGAATTGTTAGAAAAGAGTCCAACGGCTCTTAAAATGCTGAAGTATGCTTTTTTAGCTGAAACTGATGGAGTGACAGGTATAACTCAATTAGGTGTTGGTGGCTTATCACTATACTATGGAACTGAAGAAGCAGTAGAAGGAAAAAATGCTTTTATTGAAAAACGAAAGCCTAATTTTAATCAATTTAGGAAGAAATAAATGGATAAAATCATAAAAACTCTATAAAAATTTTTGTTTCTTTATTTCTTCACTATAATAAGCTTATTTTCTTCAAGTATTATTTTATCCTTATTTAAAGGGCTAATATTATAAGTATTTTTCATTGTATTTACAATGAGATTTCCAATAAATTTTAGTTTTAATGTGCTAAATAGATCATTAATCATTTGGAAATCTTCAGGAATCGAAACTCCAAAAAAAGGATTTAAAAATAAGTAAATAGTAGCGCTAATGATTATCCCTATAATTAAACTTATTGCACCATTAAAAGGAAAGGTCCACAGAATTAAGAACAGAATCAATAAATTGGGGATTAATCTATATAATTTGGTACTATAATTGATGTTTAACTTTCGTTTAAGTTGAATAAAAATATAGGGAAATAAAAACAGTGAAGAAATTACCATAACAATTCCTATGCCTAAGATTCCATAAAAGAAAATAAAAAGGGGAGTAGTTCCAATTATTATTATTAGAGTTATCCCAAAACCTTTTGCTGCTAAATTAGCATTTCCCGATCCGATTAGAGCATTACCAAACAATGTTGAATATCCATAGATAAACTGCCCTGTAATAATAAGAATAAATAAGGTTTGAGACATATAAAAGAGATTTGAATCAAAAACACCACTATCTATAAAAAAATCTCTATGTAAATATAATAATAATTCTCCAGATAAAGCTATCATTGCTGTTAAAAAACCTAACGCTAAAATACTTGAAATACGTGTAGATGCATTAATAGACTGTTCTACGGTTTTATAACTCTCTTTAGCACATGCCTCAGCAATTTCAATATTCAATGGAGCAGAATAATAGAGAATCACAGCTTTTACAGCACCATATGTCATTAACACAGTTAATAAGCTCAACCCAAATCCTTGATAAGAAGGATCAGTAAAAATTGCTAAGTATATAGCAGCGAAAAAGAATAAGATATCTTCAAAGAATTTAGAATTTTGAATATTTGTGATCATGGAAAACACAGAGTTTTTCATATATAACAATATTTGATGCTGTTCGATTAAATCTTTGACTTCAGGGGGCGCTCTTTTTCTTATATTTCGAGATCTCAAGCTAGACTTGAAGATCTCCATAATTGAATAAGGAGCTAAAAGTTTAAAAAAATATATTAAGAGAATTAATGTAATGATATTAAAAAATGGATAGAAGGAAAATAAAAAAGGATTCAAATTAAATGATATGAAAATAAAAGCAAAAACTAATATAGAGATTCCATTAAAAATTGATGTGAAAGCAATTATATCATATCTATTTTTAATCTCTAATCCAATTTGAAATACAAGAGTACCATATATCAAAAATGAAGAGAAACCAGAAGCAAAAATACATTCTCTTAAT
>JAUWHL010000107.1 GCA_030605895.1 Promethearchaeota archaeon
AATATAAAAAAATCCAAATAATTTATTATCATCTATTAAGTCAATGATTTTATTCCTAAGATTTGGTGAATTATGAATTATATTCAGATTTTGCTTAACATCTTCAATTAATTTGCGTTGACTCTCTATTTCATTTACTAGATCTTCCTTCAGCTTAGTTAATGTTTCTGTCTTTCTTTCAAATCCAAGATGTGTTATTGAAAAACCATAAATCCTCTCAATTAACAACCAATCTAGTAAAGAAAGATTAGTTTCGCGTTTTCCCTCCCCATATTTAAATTGATGTTCAAACTCAAATTCTCTATTATAATTTTGTTTATTTGGGTTAAGTAGAGGACCTTTGTGACTCCTTAATGAGTTAAAGTTTGTAGTAATACTTGGGGCAGAGATTAAATATAACTTTTTATCTAAAAGATATCCTTCATTTTCTAATCTTTCAAGAAGCCTAATCAAATCTTTCAAATAAATTGCGGGGAGTAGAAAATACCCAGATACATTTAACCCAAAAATATTATTCGAAATAAATGGTAATAAAAAGAAAGGTAATTGATTGATAATATTACGAATCTTTATGTTTCCAATCATTGGATGGAATTTCATGAAGCAACAGGTCGATATTATACCTAAGTTAGGCCAATTTATTTTATAACTAGGAGCAATGGTGCTAAAATCTCTTATCCATTGCATATTCTCCGTAAACCTTCTCAGACTCATATTAGTTTGGAATAATCCTTTTTCTTGAAATATCTTAAAATAATCCTGATAATCTACCAATGACCGATAACTCTTAACTTCATAAAAAATTTTAGTGATAATACGTATTGTTTCTAAGATTTCTTCAGAGTATTTGCTGTATCTACGTTCATAATCTTCAAAAAACAGATCATAAAAACTTTTATCTCCATAAAAACCATCTTTAAAATCTTCAAGTAATTGAATATTATTCCATATGTAATAGGAAAAGAAAAACTGAAATGGGCTTGGACGATCTTCTGTACTTTCTTGTCTTAGGAATCCTTCTAGCCTATCAAACTCATCCTTCATAAACTCATAGTTCATTACCACTTCTCTTTTAATCTCTTTCCAATCCTTAATATAAACAGCTTTCTGAAGGTCGATCTCCACTTTTTGGTTTATCATAATATTTACAAGAGGATTTTCTTGAAGGATGGTAGGAACAAAATATTTATAGGCTTCCCTTAATAAAATTATACGTACAAATTCACTTTGACTAGATAAGATTGAAATTGTTAGTACATTGTTTTTTTGAGATTTTTTTACGCCAAAATTAATAAAATCATTCTCTAATTTGTCGGATGTTTTAGTATAATTGAGTTTAATATCCTTAAATATTAAATCGAAGTTTAAGTATAATTTAATGTTTTGAAGTAGATTTTTAAAAATAATATCTAAATTATCTAAAATCTTATCAATTGGAGTTTTTACTAGGAGCTCTATGCTATGTATATGCATTTACCCTTAACTGACAAATATGTTCTTGTTTATTAAAACTAGATCTATAAGAATATTTGGTAAGCTGCTTTTTAATATTTTTTAATTAAAAAAGCCCCTAATAATTTTTCTTCACCTTATTGAATTAATTAGAACTTGTAAATTATATTAGGTATTATTTCTAGCAAAAAAATGAGAAAAGAAAATATTTTGTGCTTAAAAAACTATGCACATGGTTGGACGGGTCCTTGACCTGGCATTTTTCAATCCCTAATTTTATTTAATTAATTATTTAAGTATAACGGGTGGAAATTTTTCACTCGGCTAATTATAGTTTAAAAAATTTTTATTTAAACTCCACATAAGAGACGACCAAAAATCGGGGATTTTTTATATAAAGATATTCTAAACTAAAGTTGTAAATAATTCATGAAAAGCATTTATCAATCATAATAAAATTTAAACATCATCTAAGATATTTTAATAAGTATAAGATCTTATATATCTAAACTAAGGACCTATAGCCTAGCCTGGATAGGGCGTCGGACTTCTAATCCGAAAGTCGCAGGTTCGAATCCTGCTAGGTCCGCTCTTATTTTGAAGCTTTTATTTTTAAATCTACAACGACTAACTCAGATTTCGGCGAATAATGTTTTACAATTTTAGAATTAATAATTGACTCAATTTCCCAATTAAGACGAGTTAGTTCGGCCTTAAGATTCTTTAAAGTTTTTTCTATAGGATTTGGTTTTTCTGAAAATTGATAAAAATGTAAAAGCCCCCCAGATTTTTTCATTAAGTAGCAAGCTACATCATTGAAATTGATTGAGCTTTCGGGTAAATTCATAATTATCCTACTTGCTTTATGGCATAATAACTTGCCTAAAGGGTTAGTTGGGTTAAGAATTTGTTTCACATCAATATTATTTGGGAAAATTTCTCCCTTTAGTTTATTTAATTCGATGTTATCTTTCAGATATTCATAGGCAATAGGATTTATATCAAAAGTATAAATTTTGACATTATTATTTCTCGCAATTTGAATTGAGAACGTTCCAACTCCTGCAAAAAGATCAATGATTAACTCATTTTCTTTTATCTTACTTGAAGCAATTCTACGTCGTTCAAAAACTAACCTTGGAGAGAAATATGTTTTCATAACATCAAGCTTAAAAGCACAACCATTTTCCTTATGAATTGTTTCAGGTTTATCTTCACCATATAAAAGTGCTAATTCTCTTAAGCGATACTTTCCTTTTATTTGACTTTTTTTCTCATAAACTGTCTTAATATTTTTATTTACAATTAATATCGCATTAGCAATTTTCTGCTTGTAATCATTGAATACTTTATTATTCATATGATTAAGCTTATCAAACTCAATAATAGCTATATGTCCAACAATATCATATGATTTTGGAATTAAATTTGAATATCTTTCTGGAATTATACCTTCTAATGCTTCTATAAGTGTTCTAAACTTATAATTTTTATTGTAAATTCCTTCTCTGGAAATTATTCCA
>JAUWHL010000141.1 GCA_030605895.1 Promethearchaeota archaeon
TTAGCAGCCACTAATAAACCTAATAATGAACCTAAGATTGACATGAGTCCAATCCCAAAAAACATTAAAAATATAGTTATTAGTGAATTGAAACCAACTGAAAATATTAGTACAAAGATAATAGTAATAATTGAAGTAATAATTAGTGAATAAAGAGTGGAAGCCAAGATTATCCCTATTAAAATTTCATTCAATGATATCGGAGAAGAAAGTATCCTTTCTAAAGATTTTTCACGGGTTTCAATTGGTAAGACAACAGGACTAATTGCCGTAGCTGTGAAAAAAGATGTCATTGCGATAATCCCAATAAATACAAGATTTAAAGAGATCTTCCTCCCAATAACCCACGAGAGAGTCATAAAGAAAGGAAACATTAAGCCAAAAATCAGTACTGGCCCCTTTTTAATATACAAGGTTATATTTTTCTTACTTAAAAGCCAAATTCTAGTTAAACTATCCTGGATCATTTAGCCATCCCCTCCTCAGATGTTAAGTCATCCTTTATTAGATGAATAAATACCTCTTCTAACGATGTTTCTTTTATTTTTAAATCAGAAATCTTTATGTTGTTTTCCTTTGATGTTTGAAATAAGTTTGATATATCCCTTAAAGCGTTGGTGCTAGAGAATAAATGATAACCATTTTTATCTTTAACAAGTTTAACTATTTTGGATAAAATTCTTTCTTGTTCACTGGATATCACGCCGTCAATTTTAAATAGGATTGTTGAAGTAGATTTAAACTGTTCCCGTAGGGTATCTGGACTCTCATCAGCAATGATTTTTCCCTTATTCATGATTAAAATTCTATCACACATATTCTGAGCTTCCCGCATATCATGAGTAGTAATAAGTATTGTTTTACCTTCCTCTTTCAATTTAAGAATTCGGTTTCTCATTAGATTAACAGAAATTGGATCTAAACCACTAGTAGGTTCGTCAAGAATTAGAATAGGTGGATCATGTAGTAAAGCAAGACAGAGATTTAAGCGCTGTTTAAGTCCCTTTGAAAGTGTTTTCGTTTTAGAATACATCTTATCTATTAAATTAAATTGAGTTAAAAGTTTTTTTGAGCGTTTTTCAATCTCATCCTTTGAAATTCCATATATCCCACCTGAAAACATAAGGTTTTGCCATACACTGTAATCCGAAAACGCATTGCTAATTTCAGGGACGATTCCAAAATTCTTTTTATATTTAGTTGGATTATGTGTTACATCATCTCCAAAAATTTCAATTCTTGCGTTGGTCTCTAATTGAAAAACACCTGTCAATAATCGAATTGTTGTGGTTTTACCGGCCCCATTAGGCCCAAGAATTCCAACGATTTCACCTCGATTAACTTCAAAAGAAACGTCGTTTACAGCAACGAGGGATCCAAATCTTCTAATTAAGTTTAAAACCTTAATAGCAACTAATTCTATAATCAAATTTTGATTTTGAGAAATTTCAACCACTTAATCTTTTTTGTTACTATAATATTTTAACTAATATGATATAAATTAAATAGGAAATAAAACAAAAATTCTTTATCCTTTACATGTAAAGCTCATGTAAAAGGAATTATATAAATTTCATTATTCATGAAGCACTTAGCTCTTTTAATCTAAATAATAAAAATTTAAACTCTTATACCTTTTTTATAATAGAATAAACTCATTTTTATAAAGTAAAATCTAATTTAAAGAGAGAATAGATTAGTAAGACCCTCATTCTCTAGTAGAAATTTATGGTTCATTTCTTTCGATTTCATTAATTATATCGAAATCACCATCAAAACTGATAATTTTGTTAATTTTATTTTCCAAAGCACTTGCAGCATGAATAGCATCTCTAGGTTGGATATGATAATTTGCTATCAAATCTTGCGCTCGATTAATAGTTGTCAGTGATAATTTTACAATTTTTAGGTTTGGAAAAACCAGAAATTTTTTCCCTTTTTCTATAGCGATATTTATACCAAGAGTTTTCCTTAATATCCAAACAAATTCATCCCAAGTTAAAACTGATGTAAATCCTATTTTTTTATTAGTAATTATCTCTTCTAAAAAGTTTTTAGATTTTTTTGCTTCTTGATTTTTATTAATATCATATAAAATTGGATTAAGAAATATATTTGTATCAATGTAGACTTTTTCCATAATCTAATCCTTTGTATATTGTTCATAATATAATTTTTTAAAATCTATTTTCTCTGTTAATTTTTCAGGAGTCTCTAAAAAATCTTTTAAAAATCCTTTCTTATCTGGAGAGAGACTAATTCTGATTTCTTTTTCAATAATTTCTATAAAAACTTCACTACCAGGTTTAATATTAAGAGCATCTCGTACATCTTTAGGTATAACAACTTGACCTTTTGGACCAACTTTTCTTTTTATTATCATCCTTATCAATTTAAAATAGTATTAATAATAATTTATACTTTTTCATACTAATAATTCCCACTATCTTAAATCAATTTTATTTCCATTAATAAAGAAAAACACTTAAAAAGTAATTATTTCAAATCATTAGATTTCACCTATGAAATGTTGGTTCTTTAATATAAATATTAAAAATTTAAACTCTTGTACCTTTTTTATAATAGAACAAACTCATTTTTATAAAGTAAAATCTAATTTAAAGAGAGAATAGATTGGTAAGACCCCCGACAGAAAAAAATATTTGTCTTCGATGTAAAGGCGCACGATTATTATGTGGGAAAAAAACTTGCCCAATTCTATTAAAAACGTCTGTAATGAAATCTTTAGTCCCCTTTGAATTAGATAAAACGAGAAGAGATGTTGAAATATTTGGAGCCAGTCCACCAGGATTTTTTGTGGGGCACTTTAATTATCCAAATGTATATCTCGGGCCATTAGTACCATTTCAAGAATTTGAAACAGGATTGAATATCTCAGATTATCATATACTTGATGCTCCAGAACTTTGGTTTGGGAAAGAGATGATTGACGTAATTAAATATAGAAGTAGTTTAGTTAGGAGTAATTTTAAACTTAATGTAAACATAGGTCGGAGGTCAAGAAAAAACACACCTTCATTGAAAACTCAAAGACTATTGGAAACATCACAAGAATTATCAATGGCTGCTCGTCCTGTAGATACTGAAACAAAATTGGAACGTATGAATTTAAGAATGATGATGGATAATCACTCTTTACCAATGGGTCCTTCTGGAGTAACTGAAAAGATAGAGATAACAGAAAATACGAAAGTTCATCCCCAAGTGGATTATTGTGTTTCAGATATTGATTTAAAAGCCTCCAAGGCAGTTTCTGAGAATCTATATTTTAAGGGACATGTTCCAGAATCAACAATAAAAAGAGTTTTCTCGGCAGGATTGCTTGGTGAGAAAAAAAGGCGTAGAATAGTACCGACAAGATGGTCGATTACCGCTGTTGATGATATCATCTCAAAAGCTCTAATTAAAGAAATAAAAAAATTTCCAGAAATAAACGATTACAAGATTTTTGAGGCAACTTATCTTGATAACCATTTCAAAATTTTACTTTTTCCTGGAAAGTTCATTTACGAAATGAATGAAGTATGGGCACCAAATACTTTATGGAATATTTCCCTTGACGGGAGAAATCGTAATTTAAAACCTCAGATAATGACTGATTTCGAATTTTATCGTGGAAGGAAATCTTATGCAAGCAATATCACTGGAGCTTATTATGCTGCAAGAAAATCTGTATGTGAATATCTTTATAAAATCAAAAAGCAAGCAAGAGTCCTTATTTTTAGAGAAGTTTCTGGAGGTTATGTTGTTCCGTTGGGTGTATGGGTAATACGAGAAACTGTAAATAATGCTATGTGGACAAGTGAACCAGTCATTTTAGATAATTTTAATGATTCTGTTAAAAAAATGGCGGAGGGCTTCATGGTTGATTATAAATATTGGAAAACAAGCAGTAAATTAATTAACTTTATCAAAACCCAAAAGACATTAGATACTTTTTTATAAATTCTCCAATTTAAATAGTTGGTTGTTTCTAAATTAAAATACAAATGTTTAAAATTATAATAAGAGCATGAAATTATGATTATCGATATGCATGTTCATCCATTTTGCAAAGAGGCTTACTGGGGAGATGATCTAGAAGTTTTAGCAGATAAATTATTGGGTTCAAATAAGAAAGGTCGAAGGGGTATGTATAAATTTTTTGAAGTATTTAACTCAAAAATTTCTATTGATGACTATGTTTCCGCGATGAAAAAATATGAGATTGATAAGGCTGTGATAGTTTCATTTAATTTAATAAGTGCGTATGGTGAATGTATAGTAACCAACGAAGATTTAGCGAATTTTGTAGAAAAATATCCGAACAAATTTATAGGATTTGCAGGCATCGATGTACCTGCTCCTGATGCTGTTGACCAACTTGAATATGCTATTACTTCACTTAACCTTAAAGGAGTAAAGCTGGTTCCTCCTTTGCAAAAATTTGATATTTCTGATAAACAATATGATCCCTTGTGGCATAAAATGCTAGATTTAAATATTCCTCTATGGACACATACTAAAGACCAAACTTCTATTATTGGAGCGATAACAAGACTAGGGCATCCAATGCTTATAGACGACTTAGCAACGAGATATCAAGATTTAACAATTATAATGGGGCATATGGGATATCCTTGGTTTTGGGAAGCTATTTCAGTTGCTTTCAGACACCCTAATGTGTATATTGATATATCAAATCGTCCTATATATTACAAATATTTCCCTTGGGATGTTTTCACTGTTGAGAGATTTGAGCATAAAGTTTTGTATGCTAGCGATCACCCAATGATTAACTGGAATGAAACAATTCCGGCAGTTAAAAAATTACCAATTTCAGATGGATTCAGGGATAAGATTTTTTATGAAAATGCCAAGAAACTATTAAAGCTTTAAAATCATATACTATTTTTTAGGATTCTTATAGATTTTTATGAATAAATTTTCAAAAATAGATTTATTTAAAAATAATCACCACTAGTTAAATTTAATTAGTTTAAAATGAAATCAAGCTAATTTACATTACTGCAAATTAATATCAATTTGTGAGGAAATATAAGATGTCATCTAAACCTATAGTGTATTGGGCATCTCCAAATGAGGTAGCAGCTCTGGTAAATACATCAAAAAATATGGTTACTAATAATTTAGTGAAGACTCGGTTTATCTCAGACAAAATTTTGGATCATATTAATTCTGGTGATAAAGTAGGAGTAAAAGTTCATGTTGGAGAAGCATATAATACGCACTATTTACGTCCTGATTATGTACGTGAAGTTGTGAATGCTATTAAAGCTAAAGGAGGAATTCCTACTCTTATCGAAACTCAAGGACTCGGAAATAATATTGAAAATATAGGAATATGTGAAGATTATTCTATATGTGTCGGTCATCGGAAAATAGCTGAAGATCACAAAAAAATTGCTGAACTTCATGGGTATTCAGAAGCAGTAATTGGAGCACCTCTTCAATTTATTGATGGTGTTAATGGGGTTGATAGGAAGGTTGTTGAAATTAAGGGTATACATTTCAAAGAGGTCTCCGTTGCTAAAAACCTCTTTAAATTTGATAAACTTGTTGTAATTTCTCACTTTAAAGGTCATCCCCAAGCAGGATTTGGTGGAGCATTGAAACAATTAGGCGTAGGGTGTGTTGCTAAGAGAAATAAACATTTAGTACATTTTGATGGGACTTTTACCGTAAACTTAAAGAAATGTGATTTATCATTGTGCAAGCAAGAATGCATTTCCTCATGCCCAGTAGATGCCATTAAAATAGAGGGTGAACATGCAGTAATTGATGCTTCTGTCTGTTATGGTTGTTTTCGATGTATGCAAAAATGCCCTATTAAAAGGACATTACGCGCGCCTAAGATGAGAAATCTTCCAGATTTTGTCGAAAGGTTTATAGATAATGCTATGGCTGTTTTGAGTTTTGGCTCTGAAAAAATCCGTTACCTTAATTTCGCTTTTGATATTCCCGCTATGTGTGATTGTGTTCCAAATGCAGGGGTTCCGGTTGTACCGGACCTTGGTATTTTTGGTTCTTCTGATCCTGTAGCTATTGATAAAGCGTGCGTGGATGCAGAAACAAATGCTCCAGGTCTTCCATTTCTTAATAAAGAAGGTGAATGGACTCAACCACTTGAAAAAGGAGTCGAAAAATTTAAAACTTTAATGCCCGCAGTTGATCCTCATAACGTGTTTGAAGCAGCTATGAGAAATAAGCTAGGATCTATCGACTATGAATTAATAAAAATATAACCTAATTCAATTATTACTCAATAATTACTTATTTTTCTTTTTTTTTCTGTTTCTAATATTTAATTTATTCATTCCTAGTTTTACTGAATAAATCACCAAAAAGATTTATTTTCCCACTAATAATTCCACGTGAAAGATACATAAATGGTGTATCTATAACACCAAAGAGCCATTTAGTTAAAATTTGCCCCCAAATTATCGGCCAAATAGGCAATAATCCACCAAAAGCGATACTTACAAAAATAATATTATCCAATGCTAGTGTGGGGATATCGCTAAAAACTCTATAAACTTCCCATCATGAGATTTTATAATTGAATCCATTTTCATCAAACTTACAGATAGACAATTTTTTAAAAGTTTGTTGTATTTTAAATATCTAATCTAATTTTTATGATGTCAAAAATTAATATTCCGATTGTTGCTAGAATTACCTCAGCTATTAATACTTGAATAAACATCAACCAGACTGGCAATCCAAAAGCATAATTAAGTACAATCGCAACATAAATCGAAATTATAATCGCGTACAAAATTCCACCCAAATATTTCAGAAGTTTTTTTTCTCTAAGGATTACAATACAATAAAGCGCTGGCACGTTCACGATACAACTAATTAAGTCAATCGCTCCTAAGGGTGAGCTTAGATTTACAAAGAATACTCCAATAACGTTTCCAATCAATCCTTCCCGGGGAAATAAAATACACATCCCTACGATTAGTTCAGCTACCCTGAATTGTAATCCAAGAAAGCTTATGGGTTGAAAAATATATCCTAGGGCGATATATAGAGCAGCAGTCATAGCAGTTAATGCAACTTGTAGACTTATATCTCGTTCTTTTAATTTTTCAAATTTAATATCCTGTGATTCACTCATACTTTCCGATTCCAAATTTTACACCTTTGATTTTCTATGATAATTCAATATATTTATTTAAACAGCATGCTAAAATATTTAAAAATCTTTATTTCTATTTACAGTCCCATCCTAAAGACTCTTAATATTAAAATATTACATAGTGTTGAATATTAGAAAAATTATAAAGTTTATTTCTTAAATTTTTGTTAAGTAAAAGAGTTTTTATTTTGAAATAGACAATTGCTGAAAAAATATGTAGTTAACCCCTTGG
>JAUWHL010000257.1 GCA_030605895.1 Promethearchaeota archaeon
ATCCATTAAATCGAGGTAATTTTATAACTCCATTTGATACAACCTGAACTGAGGGAAAAATTTTAATCGCTTCTTTTATAACATCCATTCTTAAAGTAGGTTCTCCACCGGTTAAAACAGCTATTTTTGTTCCTAAATTTCTATGGTATTTAAAAACCTTAATCCATTCTTCGTCCGATAATTCCGGTCTTTTATTTTTTAATTCTGTTGTTGATGAGAAAAAATAACAATGCTTACATTTTAAGTTACATTCCCAAGTTAAATCATAATTCACATATAACGGAACATTTCTTACTATTGACTGTAAAAATGATGGACCCATGGAAACAAGACTTATTATATTTTTCACGGTAATTAAGCCCATAATCAATATAAGTATTCGATGTTTTAAAAATAAGTCTTAAAATTCTAAAAAGAATAAAATAAAGTTAAAATAATTTTAAACTCTTATCTAATTGAAGAGTTAACATTTATAAAATATAATAATAGATTAAACCTCCAAGTTAGCCTTTGAGGGATAATTATTATGACTGAATACGACAAAATTAAACAAGATAAGGAAGAATGGGAGAAGTCTATTTCACTTAAAAAAGAAAGAAAACAAAGTTTTAAGAACTTATCTGAAATAGAAATTAATAGATTATATACTCCCAATGACATTAAAGATTTTAATTATGCTCTGGATTTAGGATTTCCAGGACAATACCCCTTTACACGAGGAGCATATCCAAATATGTATAGAGGGCAATTATGGACAATGCGACAGTTTGCGGGGTTTGGCTCTGCGATGCAAACTAATAAGCGATATAAATTTTTAATTAATCATGGTAATACTGGCTTAAGTGTAGCTTTTAGTTTACATACTATTTATGGAATTGAAGCGACAGATCCAAGAGCTTTAGGAGAAATTGGTAAAGAGGGTGTAGCAATAGATTCCTTGAAAGATATGCAGACTCTATTTGATGGGATTGACCTTTCAAAAATAAGTACTTCCATGACTATTAATGGTCCGGCTTCAATATTGCTAGCCTTATATATCGTAACCGCTGAAAAACAAGGCCATACTCCAGAAGAGTTAAGAGGAACTATTCAAAATGATATTTTGAAAGAATATATTGCTCAAAAATCATGGATTTTTCCTCCTGAACCATCAATGCGATTAATAATTGATACGATAGAGTATTGCACAAAACATGTCCCTCAATGGTATACAATAAGTATTAGTGGATACCATATTAGAGAAGCTGGTTCTACAGCAGTTCAAGAATTAGCTTTTACGTTAGCAGACGGTTTTGCATATGTTGAAGCTGCGTTAGAGAGAGGCTTGGATATAGATGATTTTGCGCCTCGTTTATCTTTTTTCTTTAATTCTCATAATAACTTCTTTGAAGAAGTTTGTAAATATCGAGCAGCGAGACGAATATGGGCTAAACATATGAAAAATAAATATGGAGCCAAGAACCCAGAATCAATGCGATTACGATTTCATACACAAACAGCAGGAGTATCATTAGCAGCTCAAGAACCTGAAAATAATATCGCGAGAGTTACTCTACAAGGATTAGCTTCGGTTCTAGGAGGAACTCAATCATTACACACTAATTCTTTTGATGAAGCGTTATGCCTTCCAACAGAAAATGCTGTGAAAATTGCATTACGGACTCAGCAAATAATTGCACATGAGTCAGGTGTAACTGACACCGTTGATCCACTAGCAGGTTCTTATTATGTTGAATGGCTCACAAATAAAATGGAAGAAGAATCAGAAAACTATTTTCAAAGAATTGAAGCCCTTGGGGGTGTTGTTCCTGCAATAAAAGCTAATTTCTTCCAAAAAGAAATTGCTAATGCTTCTTATAAATATCAGCGAGAAATTGAGAATAGAGAAAGAACAATCGTAGCTGTAAATCAATTCGATCAAAAAGAACCATGCTCAGTTCCTCTCTTAAAGATTGATGAGGAGATTGCAAATGAACAAATTAATAAACTGAATAAATTAAAGGAAGAACGAGATAATGATAAAGTTAAGGAGAAATTAGAAAGATTAAAGGAAGCAGCCAGAGGAACAGAAAATTTAATGCCATTCATTGTTGATGCCGTAAGAGAATATACCTCGATAGGAGAAATAATAAATACATTAACAGAAGTATTTGGAACTTATCATGAAGATTCAATTTTTTAAGATGTGATAATAAATGTCAGTAGATAGAAAAATTAAAGTTTTAGTATGTAAACCGGGTTTAGATGGTCATGATAGAGGCGCAAAAGTTCTCGCAAGAGCCTTAAGAGATGCTGGAATGGAAGTAATTTACACAGGCATACATCAAACTCCAGATGATGTTGTAAATACTGTGATACAAGAAGATCCCGATGCTGTTATGTTAAGTATGTTATCTGGTTCACATAATGCGTTATGTCCTTTAATCATGGATAAATTAAAAGAACACGGTATAGATGATGTTCTTGTAGCTGTGGGTGGGATAATTCCTGATGAGGACAAGGCATTTTTAGGAGAACATGGACTAAAAGGTTTTCATGGACCGGGAACAGAATTAAAAACAATCGTTGAATTTGTTAAAAATAACTTGAAAAGATAATAATAGAATGGATTATTCTAATTTTATTTCTCAATTATTAAATGGAAATCCAAGAGCTGCAGCACGTTTAATTACTTTCGTAGAGAACGACATTGAAGCAGCAGAAGAAATTGTTAATTCTATTTATGAACATACAGGGAATGCATATATTCTAGGGATTACTGGGGCGCCAGGAACTGGTAAATCAACTTTTATCTCCACTTTAATTAAGATATACGTTGAACAAGGTAAAAAGATTGGAATCATTTGTGTTGATCCGACTTCTCCATTAACAGGTGGAGCGCTCTTAGGAGATAGAATCCGTATGAAACAATATTTCTCTCTTGATAATGTTTTTATTAGAAGTATGGCCAATAGAGGCCAATTAGGAGGACTTGCAAGAGCTACTGAAGATGTAATAAAAATTCTCGATGCGTATGGCTGTGATATCATTATTATTGAAACTGTTGGTGTTGGACAATCTGAAGTTGATATATTCAAATCTGCTCAAACTGTTGTAGTTTTATTAGTACCGGGGTTAGGAGACGATATTCAAGCAATAAAATCGGGGATAATGGAAATAACGGATATTTTTGTCGTAAATAAAATGGATTTGATGGGAGCTGATAAAAAAGTAGCTGAAATAATGCAAATGTTAGAATTTAGAAAAAATTATAAATACGATTCAAAAGATATAAGTAAAAAATATGCGAAAATAGAACTGTGGACGCCTGAAATAACAAAAGTGAATTCTAAAATTGGAGAAAATTTCGATGAACTTCTTGGATTAATAGATAAACATAAAGGATTTTTAGAAGAATCAGGTGTTATCTCGAACTATATGAAAAATAGAATTACCAATGAGACCATGCAGATTTTAAAACATAAATTGACGCAAAAAATCGAAGATTTACTAAATTCTGATGAAGAAATTGGAAGATATATTGATCAAGCCATTAAAAAGTCTTTAGATCCATATTCAATAGCTAATCTAATTATTAAGATATTAGGTTTAGAATGATGAATGACTTATTAGTATCTATTTTTATACATAATAAAAAGTGCTTATGGTGAAAAATCAATCAATTATCGAAAAATTGGGTTTTGAAGCTACTGATAAAGTTGTCATTTTTCATATTGATGATATAGGTTTTTCACATGCTTCAAATGTAGCTGCCTTTGAATGTTTAGATTTCGGAGTTGCAAGTTGTGGGTCCATAATTACCCCTGCTTCTTGGTTTTTAGAAGTGGCATCAATTTATAAAAATAACCGGAAATATGACTTAGGTGTTCATCTAACTCTCACGTGTGAATATGATCTCTATAGATGGAGAGCATTAAGCAGTGTTGATCCTAAAACAGGATTAATGGATTCAGAGAATTCTCTTTGGCGTACATCGGAAGAAGCAATTGCTAATGTAACAGCTGATGCAGCAGAAATTGAATTGCGTTCTCAAATTCAATTGGCTTTAGACAATGGAATAGATATAACTCATATTGATTCACACATGGGAACTTTAGCGAATCCAAAATTTATTGAATCCTATTTCAAATTAGCTCAAGAATTCGAGATCCCTGGACTCTTTCCAAGATTAACTAGAAAAGAATTAATTGCTATGGGATTAAAAGATTATATAAATATTTATGAAAAAATGCTTTCAATAATTAAAGCAGAGGGTTTTCCTCTTATAGATCATATGATTATTGACACAGGCGGTGAACAACCAGATAAAATAGAATATTTTTGTAAGCGTATTGCGGAAATAGAACCTGGACTTACGCATTTTTTATTTCACCCTGCTAAGATGAGTTCTGAATTAAGTGTTATAACTCCAGAATCAGCAAATTGGCGAAATCAAGATTATGAAGCCTTCACAAATTCACGAATCAGAATGTATGCTGAAGAACTCGACTTAAAAGTAATTGGTTATAGAGAGCTTCGCAATTTTCTTAGAGGCCATTAAAATTAATTAAAAAATTGACAACTCGTATTTTTTATAAACATTATTTATTCTAAATTTATTTTCTTTTCTACTAAATCAATTACTTTTTTTGCTAATAACATAGCAGTTTCTGCTTCTTCAGGATCATCATAATATCTTGAAGGAATACCTCCAGGAAGCCCATTGGGATATCTAGTAGGGATATAATATTGATCTAGCTTTTTTACAGATATCAATTCTTTAAAATCTCGATCAAGTTCAATTACCATATTAATTAGATCATTTATAGAATGTGTGTAAAAAATTTCAATAGATTTCACCTTTAAATACAAATAAGCTTTAAGAGCTTTTTCAGTTGATTGTTGGAAATGTAATAAAGCTAGGTAAAACCGTTTTCTTTTCCTTAATTCATCTGCGTCAATGAATTCATCTTTTGCATGCGTAAACCATCTTAGAGCTTCTTCTTTTTTAGGTTTTTTCATAAACCAATCTTCCTGAGTTAATAATATTCTCTAAAAATGAATTTGACGGCATTTGAGACTTAAATTCCTTCTCATTAAACACAATTATATCTGATGAAATATCTCTTTGAATATTACTATAAATCAGATTTATCCATTCTTTTCCAGTTTTATTTGAAGGCATAATAACTAACAAATCAAGATCGCTATTTACATCAATTTCATCTCTAACAAACGACCCAAAAATATATATTTTATTTGCTCCAAAATCTTTCAATTGTAGTATTAATGAATCTAAAGATTTTCTTAATTTTATTTTTCTGTTCGCTATTTTTTCCGAAATTTCTTTTAGATTTTGCAAATTTTTTCAAATATTAATAATATTCAATCCCTATATAATGTATATTATTATCTCTATTAAAATTTGAACCTTGATTTTGTATATTATCCTTTAATTTAAAAATAACATAAAGGGTCTTGAGATAGTGAAAACTTTCATTTTCTTTATGATAAAATAAATAAACCTAAAAAGAAATGATTTTTAAACGATTATTCTTGCTAAAAATATAATTTTAATTATAATTTTTTCGATAATTATATCAATAATATTTTTGGCTCTTTCCATTCTTCTCTTAGAATACTAAAGATAGCACTATCATTCCACTTTCCACATAAAAACATTTCTTTACGAAGTATACCCTCTTTTGTGAAACCTGCTTTTTCTAAAACCTTTTGGGAAGCTATATTATCAGTATGTGTTTTAGCTGTTATCCGGACTATATTTTTTGATAAAAATATATAATCAATCAAGATTTTTACAGCCTCAGTGCCATAACCGTTTCCTCTCTCATTTGGAATTATAGCATATCCTATACCTGGTACCTCCGATCCTGATAACATATGAATCATAAAGCCAATTTTTGTTTCATCTTTTTTCTCAATGAAATACATCTGACCTTCAATTAAATTATCATATTGCTTTTCTAAATTATTAATAGTTTCTTGTAAAATTGGAGAATATTCGCCATCTATATGAAGATCATTTGTCCATTCTTTTATAATTAGTAAATCTTCTTTTTCTACAATTCTTAAATTTACATTGTTTCCCTCTAGCATTGAAGTTCACTATTTTAAATATTTCAACATAGATATAAAAATTCTCTTAAATAAAGTAGAAGTAAATATTTATAATATTCTTGAAATTTATTTTTCTTTTTTAGGATCAATCCATTCAGAATAGATCTCTACAATAGTTAAGGTTTTTGTTCTATGACATTTTTCACATTCTTCATCTTCTACTTTTTTAAACACAAAATCTCCAGGTTTAAATACTCTTGAAAAGTCTTCTTTACAATTTCCACATTTAATTACAGTGTGTTTTTTTTCAACAAATCTCTTTTTCCGGTCTAATATTTCACCAATTGCAGGGATAGGGGGGAATTGTGGTTCTTCTGTCATAGTTTCATCAATAACTACAAGTTTTTTTCGCATTTAATAATTCTTATGTTATATAACAATTCAAACCTATTAATCTTTTAGGTTAATTCTAATAAATTTTAATTTTCTAATAAAAAACACATATAGTAAAAGCATTTACTCACTATTAAGAAATATTTTTATGTATGTAATTATGTATTACATACATGAGAACCAATATTATCATTGATGATAGTTTAAAGAAAAAATGGTGGGAAATAAAAGAAGAAGCTGCTAAATTAAATATGAAAATCGGAGAATATTTAATATTTTGTCATGAATTACGAAAAAAAAGTGAAGAAAAAAACAGATTATTAGAAATATTGAAGCACCCATTGTCTGGTGGTGAAAAAGGTATTGATGCAATTAAAGCAAGCAAGAGTATGTGGAAATTATGATTGGCGTAGATTCTAATATAATAGTGTATGCTTTAAATAGCGATTTACCAGAGCATAAGTATTGTATAAAACTATTAGAAAATGTAGCAACTGGTAAAGAGATTATTGCTATACCTAGTATTGTATTCATGGAAAGCTACCATGCATTAGTGTATGCTTACAAATTTGATCATTTAGAAGTAAAAAATAGGTTGATTACAATAGTCGACTCTGATAATATTGTTATATTCAATATTTCCACATCAACAATTCTTTATGCTTTTGAAATTGCTGGACAATATAACATTGGAGGTCGCGATGCTCTCATAACTGCCTGTCTATTAGAAAATAACGTAAAAAAAATATATTCTCACGATCATGATTTTGATATTATAAAAGACATTAAAAGGATGGATCCTGTTAAAAATTAAATTGATCTTTTAGGTTTAATTAATCGTATTTCAATTAATTTAATAATAGTTTTACTAATTAGAATTAATTTTTTTTCATTTCTGCATTATATCTTTTATTAGAGGATTTTTTTCCTTTTTTATCAAATTTTACTCTTTCTTCCTCTTGATAAGGTTTAGTAGGTTTTAAATAATCAATAGGAACATCACAAACCCAACACACATTTTCTATATCAGTAATAGCTCGAGCACAATTTTCACACTAGATAGCACCACACTCACATATATAAGTGTACCGTAATACTTCACCTCTACACACTAAGCAAACTTTTTTCTCTTT
>JAUWHL010000124.1 GCA_030605895.1 Promethearchaeota archaeon
CACGTAAATTAATCTCTTTATCAAAATATGTAGAATAATTTTGTTTTTCAAATTCTATTAAGTTTTTGTTGTTTTCTTTAAATCTTAAAGAACCAGAATATCGATCATAATTTCCATAATTAGTTAGAGCAAGAGAAATAATTTTTGGAAGATCAAATTCTTTTGGAGGAGTCTGATTAGCAAACAATTGAATAAATTTTTCTATAATCCATTCTAAAATAACTAAAGCTTTTTGAAAATATTTTCGAGCTAATGTAATTTTTTTTCGAGAAGGAGAATAAATAACACCTCCTGGAACAATTGAAATCAAATGAACAGATCTACCACCAAATAATTCATTTATTTCATTTCCAACTTTAATTAAATCATATAAACTAGTTGTTAATTGAGGATTATATTTGATTAATTCATAAGGAGAAAAAGTCTTTTGGCTAAGATTAAAAATTGTTAAAAGATCTGGGAGTGTCTGGAAGAAGAAATTCATAGAATGAGACTTAATTAATTCAGCACTCATTAATAGGCGTCTTAAAAGAATGCTTTGTTCTGAAACTTCGATATCATAAATATTTTCTATCGTTTTACAACTTGCGATTGTTTGAGAAGCATAACATAATCCGCATATTCGAGATACAATTTTTGGAATATCAAATAGATTTTTTCCGATTAAAAAATTTTCAAATCCTCGATATATCTCAAATTCGAAATTTACTAATGAAACTTTATCATTCTGAAGTAAGATTTTTACTTCTCCGTGACCTTCAACACGTTTACAAACATCAACAACTTTTAACAATTTTTTTACCTTTTAATTTTTGGTCTTGAGAATCGATAAAAAATACCAGTATAATCCTTTAATTCTTGAGATAATTCTATCAAGCTCAAAAAATTTATAACATTAGAAGTAAAATCTTTTGATACAGGACCCATACATCCCTCACATGGAAGCCCCATTTTTATACATTTATGTTCACATCCATCACGAGTTATTGGTCCTAAACATAAAATACCTTTTTTTAAAAAACATTCAGAATTTTCTTCGTTTAGACTAATTTCTTCTGGATTAGGATTGAGTTTGGTGATATTTATCTCAAAATTGATTTCCATATTTTCCCGTATTGGACAATTGGCGCACATAGTTTTTTCGGATAATGTTATATCTTTATTCTCAACCAATCTAATTAAACTGTTTCCAAGAAACTTAGAGGGCGGGGGACAGCCAGGAATAATACCATCAACTTCAATAAAATTAGAGATTGGTTCTGCTTTTTTTGAATTTGAAAGGCTTAAAATTCCTCCAAAACCAGCACAGGTTCCTAAAGCATATACTTTTTTTGCGTGTTTTCGAACTTTTCTAAGGAGAATTATTTGTGTTTCTTCAGAAACACAGCCTTCTACTAATGCTATTTCACATTCTTTAATATCTTTTGCATCTGAAATAAATGGAAAATAAATTATTCTTGTTCTTTCAAGAAATTGTGGAAAAATGTCTAAAGACATAAGAGTCGATATACACCCAGTACATGAAGTTAGAGAAATTAATATAAATCTAGGCTTCAAATTTAATTTCCTCCAATAGTTGATTATAGAATTTATTAGAAATTTCAGCAAATTTATTACCCTCAACAGCATTCAAATGTTCAAGAATTATTCGATCTTTATATTTAGGTGATATAATATTCTTTAATAATCTGATTTTATTTTCTACCTTTTTAATTCCATCAATATATCGACAAGCATCTTGTCTACAACCGATTATCATTACTCCATCGAAACCGAGTTCAAATGATTTAATAATAAAGCTAGTGTCAATGCGCCCTGTACAAGGCACCCTGACAATAAAAATATTTGGATTATAAGAGATCTTCTTGAGCCCGGCATTATCAGCAGCAGCATATCCACAAGAGGCACAGCAGAAGGCAATAATTTTTGGATGTGTTCTAAATTTCGAAAAAATTTCAATTGTTGCTAAAGTCTTTTCAGAAGTGTCTATGTTTAAATCTATTGCATTAGTAGGACAAATACTAGCACAAGTACCGCAACCCTTACATTTGAATTTATCTATACTAATTTTATCTGATTCTATTGTAATAGCATTATAAGGACAAATACTTAAGCACAGTCCACATAAGCCACATTTGTTTTCATCAATTTCTATTCCTGTAAACTCTGCTATCAAATAATCCTTAGAAAGTAATGCAATGATTTTTAAAGCAATATTATTAGTTGTTGATATTGTAGAATTATAATCTAACGGGCCAAAGATTGTTCCAACACCATAAATTCCAGATGCTAATGTTTCTTCACTCATAAAACCATTATCATCTAATGTAAAATCCATAAATTTTCGAAGGTTTTTTAGATCTTTATTTGGGACATATTTTAGATTTAATACAATCAAATCACTGGGAAATTCGATATTATCAGCAATAACGTAATTTAGATCTTTATTAGATTTAATAGCAATTTTATTGGCATATATAAATCTTGGATTAGTTGATCTTAACAAAATCTCATCTTTATCCTTTAATTTACTTAAATCATAAAAAATATTGACTTCACAATCAAGATTTCTTATTTTAATATCCTCAATATATTTTTCTGCCAAATTTTCAGAGTAATTAGCAAGATATTTCGATGGGCCAACTTCTTGGATAATGGAAATCGTATTTATGGGTTTTTTATCTGATAATCTTAAAAGCTTTCCTTCAGTTAAACCGTCAGAAGATAAAATCCGCTCAAATTCAGGTGAAGTTATTATATTTTTTTTGGGATTATAATGATAATCCTCTAAATCTCCGTAAAAATCGGATCCAATAGCAATGACTTTAGTACCAACCTTAATCTCAATCCTTTCTTCTTTTTGAGTTAAATCTATTGCCTTATTCACGCATGCGCGTTCACAAATTCTACAATTAAGACAATTTTTTATATCTTCTTCATCAATTAAAGGAACATAAGGATATGAATGCATAAATGGAATATATATGATTTTTCGATTAGTTAAACCAAATTCATATTGATTTGGCTTTTCTATGCTACAGACTTCTATACATTGTTTACATCCTGTACATTTTTTCATATCAATATAACGAGGTTTTTTAATCATACTAATTGTAAAATTTCCTACTTCTCCTGATACATTTTCAAGTTCAGTATTAGTAAAAATCTTTATATTTTTTTCATTCGCTAATTCACCTATTAATTCTGAAATAAAACATATTGAACAATCACCCATATTATGGATTCTATGCCATCTGGCTACCTTACCTCCCAATGTTGGTGATTTTTCAATGAGATATACTTTTATTCCAGCTCGCGCTAAATTTAAAGCAAGGGTTATACCTGCAATTCCACCACCCAAAATTGCACAACTCTTTTCAATCTCAACTCTCTTCACTTTTATTTTTTTTTGAAGATTTACGCGTTCAACAGCTGCTTCAATTAATAATTTAGTCTTTTCTAATGAAAGTGAAGGATATATTTGATTCATTTTAGGTTGATGTACCCAGCAACATTGTTCTCTAATGTTAGCTATTTCTATATTTGTACGATCAATAATATCCTCAAAAATCCGTTCAAAAAGACGTTGGTGTGTTGTTGGAGAACAAGCTGCTATTATTATTTTATTCAAAAAATTGTCTCTAACCCAATTACATATTTTTTCAAAATTTTTTTGTTGACAGAGATTTTCAAAAATCTTTACCGAAACTACTTTTCTTAACTTATTCACATAATTTTCAAGTGCAGTTATATCAATTACACTTGAAATTTCTGTATTACGATTACAAATAATTACGCCAATCCGGCTTATTTCACTTCCCTTAGAGTCTAAATACTCATCAATGTTTTCTCCCGATAAAATTCTTTTGTTAAGATTAAGCATTTTGAGTACGCGTTTGCCATCTTCTGTAAGAAAATATGATTTTTTGTCTTTCCCTATTAATGAGCCGATCTTTTTAAGATGAAAATTTAGTTGTCCTGTTGTTTCTAAACCAAGTTTTTCCATTAAATCAGTATAGGAAAGATAACCCTCTTTTTCTAAAAGAAGTAAAATTTTTCTCCTAAATGGATGAGATAATATTGAATATACGTCCATTATTTAAGTTCCGCCTTTTTTTCCCCCATTTCAAATAAATATTTTTAAATTTTTTTTTAATTAAAATAAATATTATTCTTCATTTACTACTGGAGTTATTGATGGAGATTTCCATGTTATCATTTTATTCTTCATATTTTTTTCTGTTCGTTCTATTTTTGATTGAGAGAATTGAGTAATTTTTTCTATCATTTCCTTTTTGTCATTTTCATCCAATTTTAAGCATTTAATTACACCTGCGTTTAGTGCTTTATTTACTATATCTTTTCCTTTTTTGGTACGAGTGATTACTGTTGTAAATTTATCTGGGGAACCTAACCCTCCAAAGGAAATATCCGCGTAAATATTGGTGAAATCTTTGCAAACTGCGCAAGCCTGACGCATATAATCCGTTAATTTCTTAAAAGGTATATGAATAGTTCTATTATCTTTTAAATTAACGATTAAATCTTCCTTAATGTTTATTCTTTTAATATTTTTGAATTTTATTTTAAAATCCTTTTCAAATTTCTCAACTTTTTTTTTATCAAAAAAGAAATTCTCATAACAAAATAATCCTAAACAAATTTCTATATTCTCAGATGGAATGATACCTAAGTTTTGCATACATCTAATAGTGTAAATTTGACAAGGTGTTCCTACTAATGCTAATTTCTTAAATTTGTACTGCCTTAATTTGGGTAATGAACTTGCGTAAGTATGAAATTTCTGTATAGTTTCTAATTGGGGAGATATATCTAACTTGACACCTGAAGCGCTAATTAAATCTTCTCTATTTTTAGCTATTATACCCTCTCTAGAGAAAGGTGATTTCGTTTTTGCAACAATCGCCCCATCAATTAATTTCTTTTCTATCAAATAATTAATTATTGAGTTAACAACCCCGCCGTCTGTTCCATATT